>JBFMEF010000197.1 GCA_040753495.1 Candidatus Zixiibacteriota bacterium | reverse complement strand
TTCTCGGTTTCGTCCGGGAGAAACGGACAACTGAGGTCTGACCGGGTATCTTTGCTCTTTCTGAGCCTGCCGTGATTGGTTATATTGGCGGCGTGAGAACGCCATCCAGAAAGGAGTTGTCTGACAGAATAATCGATGCCGAGGTCAAGGACCTTGCCTTCAACGGGAAATCGATTGGGGAAGTGGATGGGAAAATTGTCTTTCTGGACGGGGGGCTTCCGGGGGAAATAGTTCGCGCCGAGATAATTCGCCGCAAGCCGCGATATGATATCGCTCATGTGACCGAAATCATTCGCCGGGGTCCGGGCCGGGTCGCCGCCCCCTGCCGGCATTTCGATATCTGCGGCGGCTGTGTCTGGCAGGACCTGGGCTACGAAGAGCAACTTCGGTACAAGCGAAAACAGATTATCGACTGCCTTGAGCATATTGGGAGGTTCTCTGATATTGAAGTCGCCGACACCCTTGGGGTAGAAAATCCCTTCTTCTATCGAAACAAAATGGAATTCTCCTTTAATCGAGATGATGCCGCAGGGTTTGTCTTGGGGTTACATCGGCGCGGACATTTCGACAGGATATTCAACGTCGAGGAGTGCCTTCTTCAGTCCCAACTCTCCAATCAATTGGTCGCCTGGTTCCGGGAGTTTATCAAGGAGCGGCAGATTCCGGTCTATGACGTTACGGCGCATGACGGATTTGTAAGGTTTTTGGTAATCCGCGAGGGAAAGAATACGGGACAGGTAATGCTGAATATTGTCACGACCGAGTGGAAAATCCCTGACGTGGAGGAGATGGTGAGGCAGGTGACCCGTCGCTTTCCGAAAGTGAAGACAATTGTGCAGAATATAAATAGTGCCAAGTCAAATATCGCCCGCGGGGAAGCGGAATATCTGCTTTATGGTGATGGTTTTATTGAAGAA
The DNA here is from genome assembly GCA_040753495.1 of Candidatus Zixiibacteriota bacterium. Lineage (NCBI taxonomy): Bacteria > Pseudomonadati > Candidatus Zixiibacteriota > Candidatus Zixiibacteriota bacterium. The sequence goes on along the minus strand of JBFMEF010000197.1, from coordinate 14,644 downwards.
AAGATTCTGGGGTATAAATTTCGTATCTACGCCAACTCCTTTTTTCAGACAAATACACTTCAGGCGGAGAAACTGTATGCGACAGCGCTGGCAATGCTGGAGTTAGCGTCGGAGGAGAGTTTGCTTGATTTGTACTGCGGAACCGGCAGTATCGGAATCTGCGCGTCAAGGATGGTCAGAGAGGTAACAGGCATCGAACTGGAGCCATCGGCCATCAAAGCGGCAGAGCAGAATGCCTTGCTCAACGGGATTGACAATATCCGGTTTTTTACCGGTTCGGTGCAGGAGTTTCTGGCGGAGCGTAAGGAGATACTTTCGGGAATAACTGTGGCGGTGGTCGACCCGCCGCGCGCGGGGCTTCACCCAAAAGCGCTAAAAGGGCTTACCGCACTTGGTCTGGAGCGTATGGTCTATGTCTCCTGCAATCCGGCAACATTTGCGCGGGATGCGGCGGAGCTGCGACTGGCCGGATACAGACTATGCCGCATTATTCCGGTTGATATGTTTCCCCACACGATGCATATTGAACTGGTGGCATCTTTTAGAAAGCAATGAGAAGATTATTGGAGGATATATGTTGAAAATTCTGTCGGTGGCGCTGGCGCTATTGCTATTTACACTGCCGGCGGCGGCGCAGGTTACGGCCGAAGAAAGCCTGGACCGTCTCGGTGATGAAATACTGGAGAACTTTCAGTCGTTTTACCCGGTGCTGGCAACCAATAAAGGGATTCATAAGTACGATTATCGATTCACCGACTACTCGCCGGCGTCGGTGGGAGCCGAAGTCGCCAAATTGAAAAAATTCCAGTCGCGGCTGTTGCAGTACAAGCCGGACCTGATGGCGGTCGAGGCGCGAATCAAATGGAAACTGCTCAAAAGCAATGTCGATATAGCGCTGCATAACCTGGAGAAGGTCAAGTGGTATCAACGTTCTTCTTACATTTATATCGATGACGCGATAAACGGCATATATCTGATTCTATCGTCCCCTTATGCGGCGCTTGATGTGCGGGCATTGAATATAATCGCCCGGCTAAAAGCGCTCCCCGACCTTCTGGCGCAAGCCAAAAAGAACCTGCGCCGTCCCGCGCCGGTCTATCTTCGCCTGACCGAGGAATATATTGTTACCGGCATAAGTTTCTTCCGGACGATGGCGGAGGAATTGAGAATGGAACTTCCGCCGCTGGCGGCCGAGATTGACGGCGCCACGGAGCGGGCAATTGCGGCAATGGAAGATTTTCAGAACTATCTTCAGAAGGTCACTCCGGGCGCAGAAGGAGCTTTTGCAGTAGGCAAAGAGGCTTTCAATTACAAACTGAAAAACGAATATTTCCTCGATTATGACGTCGATTCGCTTCTGAAAATCGGCGAAACCCTCTTTCGCGACGCCGATTCCGCTTATCATGCCTATGAAGGCTGGCTCGATTCGAATCGCGCCGAGGTCGATTCGCTTTTTGTTTTGACCTGTCTGACCAAACAGGACCTGCTCGATTACTACAACTGGGAGATAGAGCAGACCAGGTTGTATCTGATTCAGAAAGATATTGTGACCGTCCCGGAAGATATTGCCGAGTGTATTGCGGTGGAGACCCCGCAGTTCCTGCGCAATGTAATCAGCAGCATCGCCTACCAGCCGGCCGGGACATTCAATACCAATCAGACCGGCTATTTCTATGTCCGCCCGATTTCCGATTCGCTGGAAGATGCCCAGAAAGAGGCATATTTCCGATTCATCAACCGGCGCGGATTTAAAGGCTCAGTGGTGCACGAGGCGTTCCCGGGACACCATCTCCAATTCTATATGGCATCGCTGGTGGACGACGATGTCCGCAAATGGCAGGATAATATTCTTTATTCGGAAGGCTGGACTCTCTACTGCGAAGAGATGATGTATGAAAGCGGCTTCTACGGAAGCGATAAGCGGCGTTATCTCAATATCCTTGGGGGAATTCGCTTTCGCGCTGCCCGGATTATAGCCGATGTGAAACTGCATACCGGGCAATTCAGTATTGATTCGGCGGTGGCCTGGATGACCGACGTCCTCGGCTCCGACAGCAGTTTCATAAGAATTGAAGTAAATCGATATGCCATGCAGCCTACCGTACCGATGTCATATTTGATAGGAAAAGGAGAGGTTATAAAACTTCGTGATGACCTCAAAGTGCGCGAAGGAGAAAATTTCAACCTCAAAGATTTTCATGACCGGTATCTGTCGGTAGGGATGATACCGCCGAAACTGATTCGGGAGTTATGGGGGCTTTGAAGAAGTTGATAGATAACGACTTGCCAGGGCGCCCCGAGGCGCCCTTAATATTTTCTCCAAATATGCGATGGGGAGATTACCGCTTGACAGGCTTCGCGATTGGTCTATATTTGATTTATAAGTCCAGTTTTCTCAATTCAATCTGAGGAGTCCTTATGAAAGCAGTCCCCGCTCTACTTTTGGTGGTCGGGTTGCTATGGAGCGTCTCCCTGACGGTGTCAGCCACCGTTATAAATATCCCCGACGATTATCCTGGAATTCAAGCCGGTATCGATGCCGCAACCAGCGGTGATACGGTTATGGTTGCCCCGGGGAGATATCTGGTCAACCTCAATTTTGGCGGAAAGAATATCTGTCTGAAAAGCAAAACAGGACCGCTACTTACCACGCTGGAACCGGAGAGCCTGCTCCAGCCGATAATTTATTTTGCAAATGGCGAAACCAATGGCGCCAAAGTGGTTGGGTTCACCATTAGACGGACACGGGGAAATGCCGCCATTAGAGTCGAGGGGAGCAGTCCGACAATTGAAGGGAACATCTTCACTGATATCGCCGGGGGGCTCTATGGAAACAATTCCGCCATTTACAATGCTTATAACTCGCAGGCGCTGATAAAGAGCAATATCTTCTGGAAGAACGACAGCGCCTATTGTATTATCTGGATTGGCAGCGGCAATGCTGTCGTCGCGCTAAACAACACCATTCATAGCGGACGGCTGGGCATATATCTTTACGGCCTGGGCGCCATGGTGAAGAACAATATCGTAACCGGATGCCAGATGGGAATCTCCGCCAATAGCACGGCGCCCCGTGGATATAACAATGTCTGGGGGAATCTGACTGACTGGATTGCCGGCACGCCGGCAGCAACCGATATTTCAGCCGACCCTGAATTTATTGATGCTTCCTCAGGAAATTTTGCTCTTTATAGAAGTTCCCCCTGTATCGATGCCGGCGAGGATTCGGCGCAGTACAACAGCCCTGACGGGACCCGCAATGATATTGGAGCCGTTCAATTCGACCAGACCTGCCCGTCCATAAACAATATGATTATGGGTGAGGACATTTCGCATCTGGTCAACCATTCGCCAACGTTTTATTGGTCATATTACGATACGGTTTATCCGGAGCAGAGCGGATTTCAATTGCAGGTTGGCACCGATAACGATTGGACAACGGCGGAGAATTGGTCATTTGGGCCGGTCAATTCGCCCGACACATCTTTAATCTATTCCGGGATATCACTTGCCGACGGAGAAACATACTGGTGGCGGTCACGGGTCAGCAACGGCTTAATCCAGAGCGCCTGGAAAGAGGGTTCTTTCCGGATGAACACCGTTCCGCCACCGCCCAGCCCTCTATTTCCAATAGGGGGTGAAGACCTGAGCATAGCCGGGGCGATAATTAAGATTGGAAACGCAACGGATAATGAAAGCGATATTCTGACTTATGACTTTGAAGTTTATGAAGACGGGGGCTTGACCATACTGGCTGCAAGTCAATATGGATTAACGGCGGGAGATTCGATTACGGTCACGGGAGAGATTTACGGGCTGGCGCCGGGAGAAGATTACTACTGGCGCGCGCGAGCGTTTGACGGATACGAGTACAGCAGCTGGTCGGCGACCGAATCTTTTGGGGCGCGTGCGCCGCACATAGTTCATGTTCCAGCTGATTACAGCACGATACAAACCGGTATTGATGTCGCGCAGGAACTGGACACGGTTCTGGTTGCGCCGGGAACATATAGCGGCGAGGGGAATCGTGACCTTGATTTCAACGGGAAAAATATAAAACTGATATCCGATGGTATCGGGCAGGTGACTATCGACTGCGGCGGGTCTCCCACGGAGCCGCACTTAGCTATCTATCTACACAACGATGAGGATACCTCTTCTTTGATTGACGGTTTCCTTATTACCGGCGCCTATTCCGAGCAAAATTGGTGGGGCGCCGTATCGCTCTGGGCCAGCGCCACAATTCGAAACTGCGCCGTAGTGGGAAATATATCAGACGGGCTCGCCGCATCGGCCGTTGCGCCCAACTACAAGCGCTACCGGATTGTAGTGGAGAACTGCCTTTTCATGGAGAACAATAACGGCATTTGGGCGGTCGCCGATATTCAGATAAGCAACTGCCGTTTCATCAATAATCTTTCTGACGGCCTCTTTCTTGCAGATATGGATACAGTCAGCGTGGTAAACTCCCTTTTCACCGGTAACGGCGCCAGCGGGATTCATACCTCGACCGGTTCCTGGGGGAACTACTCCATCACGAATAATACCATTGTGCTCAACGGCAAAGGGCTCTATTTCTGGTATGACCCGCCAAAAGCATCCGAAACAAAGGCATCTTCATTTGAGTTATCGCATATTGCGAGAAATCTGGTGGCATATAATGCGGAGACCGGAATAGAAAGTGACGGCTTAGGTTTTATAGGAGTAGTGGTTGAATGCAATAATGCCTTTGGTAATACCGTAGAAGATTTTCATCCGGGGGTACCCTGGGGTCCTTATGCCGGCGACACCCTCGGCAATATCTCCGCTGACCCGCAGTTCTGCGACCTGGATACCGCATATTCGGTGAGCAACCTATCCCCCTGTCTTCCGGAGAATAACAGTTGCGGCGTTATGATGGGGGCTTATGGCATTGGATGTTATCAGACAGAAATCTGCGGAGATGCCAACGGCAACGGCACTGTCGGCATAACCGATGCCACCTACCTGCTGGGATATCTATACAGGGACGGACCGTCGCCGGTCCCGACCTTGCGGGCGGCAGATGTTAACGGCAGCGGTACACTCAATATGCTGGATGTTACCTATCTGATCGCATATCTGTTTAAGAGCGGGCCGCCGCTTCAATGCCCGATGAATTGAACCGTAGATGCGGCTTAACTATTGTGCCCCGATGTTCTGTCAAAGAATCATCGGGGTTTATTTTGACTTGAGGAGTTTAAGCATACCGACGCCGTTGCGGCCATCGGCATAGTAGCCGGGAAGTTCCTTAATGATGCGATACCCCAATTTGGTGTAAAGTCCGATAGCGGCTCGGTTATCCGAGCGGACTTCAAGAGTGACACTATCACACTTATGTAACTGCGCCGCTTTTTCGCATTGCCGGAGCAGTTTTTCTCCCAGACCGAGACCGCGACATTTGGGGTCAATAACGATGGAATAGAGATGACCACGCCGGCTTCTCTTTCGCCAGAGCATGATAGCGGCGCCCTGGACTTCCGTTCTGTTTCCCAGAATGATTACATCGGCATTGGCTTTGGTGAGAAGGTAACGGAGCTGACGCCGGTTGAAAGCGTCGCCGCCAAAGCTAATATTCTCAAGTCGAATTAATGAGGAGAGGTCGTTCAGGGTGCCTTGTCGGGGCTTAATTCCCATTCCCGTTGCCATTGCCGCCGCCGTTGCCGTTGCCGCCCGAGTGCGTGCCGCGCTCTCCCACCAGATACCGAATCAGCTTTTCATAAATATGGGGGGCTTTCTGGTCTTCTTCGTCTTCAGCGATGGTCGGGTTATCGTTGACTTCAATGACGACAAAATCATCGCCGACCTGCTTAAGGTCAACGCCGTACAACCCGCGGCCTATGGCGTTTGCCGCCTGAATCGCGGTGTCCAGAAGCTTTGGGTTGACCTTGTGCAGTTCAAACCCTTTGACATTGCCATAGATTTCCCGTCCGGTTTCGGTATAGGATAAGATTTTCCAGCGCTTTTTTGGAATGAGGTACTGGCAAACATAAAGCGGCTCGCCATCAAGCACTCCCACCCGCCAGTCGAACTCGGAGTGAATATATTTTTGCGCCACCACCCGGTCGGCCCGCCGGAGATATTTCTTGCCTACCTTGACAAACTCATCCGGATTATAGACCCGCTCGACATACATCGAGAAACTGGTGTTTGGGGCTTTGAGCACCAGAGGAGACCCTTTTTCATCCAATAGCCGCGCCCCGTATTCGGCGGTCAGGTCCGACTCTTTCAGATAAAGAGTCTCCGGCATCGGAACTCCCGCTTTCTCCAGATGGCGGTACATATTTACTTTATCGCAGCAGATGATAATCGATTCGGGGTCATCAATGACCGGTAATTTATGCAGTTGCGCCAGTCGCGCCGCCACATAGGAGGAGTTCATCGGGTCGGTTAAGGCGCGAATGAAGATAGCGTCATAATGAGGAATCTTGTACATATCGGGACGGAAAAGGAAATCGAGCCGATGTCCCAGGCGATGGGCAACCTGGCCCAGTTTCATAAGCGCCCCCATCTCTTCAGAACGGGTGACAGTATACCGCTCTATATAAACTCCTATATTTGCCATTCGACCTGACTTTCAATGAATCTCTTTTCGCGGGGAGTAAGGCGGGCAAAAGGGAGCGGCAAAAGTCCGCTCAGCATAATCTCACCATCCGGGAGGATAATAGTCCGGACCGTGACCAGCGGAATCCGGAAGACCTCCCAGACTGAGCGGGAAAGGTCGAGATAACGCGGCTTGGTGGACCAGCCGAGTATGGAGCGGAAATTGCCGATTCTGGCGCCGGCAGGTAATTCCTGGCAGCAGATGGCATAGGTGAAATTGCGGGTGAGCGATTTAGCAATCCGTTCCTGGTGACGGTTTTTAAGCACGACACTCCGGCGCGACATGAAAGGATTGATGGAATCGACAATCACCGGCGGCTCGAAATAGCTGTTGGTAACGTAATATTCAGGGACTTTCAGCCCGGCCTGCCTGGCTTTTTCCAGAAAAATCGGGACGACATAGCCGTCAATGATTTCACTGCAGGTAGGGTGAATATCCATCCCTTCGGCGCTTGCTTCCAGAGAAGCATAGTATCCATTTTCAAGATAGCCGTAGTAGCCGTCAAGATTAAGCAGGAACCGCTCGGTTTTATGGCGGGCAATGTAACCGGTCCTCTCTGCGGCGGCAGCTTCCGCGGGTCGTTGAGGCAGAAGCCCCACTGCCGGTTTGTCCAATTCTGTTTCGGTCAGTATGATATCTTTCATATGATGTCAAATGCGGTGAAGCCCGGATGATTCATGGTTGTCGGATTGACGAAATGAGCGTAAACGGAAACGCGCCCGGTTCGGCTTTTGGGCGCAAGTAGAGACAGAAATAACTTAGAGATTCTCCCTGAGGAAAAGACAGGGACGGAACTGAAGACTCTGCCTGATTTACCACTGTCCGTCGTCGGAAATCAACTCCTCAGCGCGAAAAAGTCCGTAAAGGACTTCGACCGCAGGCGGCCAGCCGCATGCAGAGACATTTGTCGCGATATTTGCTCATAAGTGCGTTAGAGAATAACACTGCTAAAACATTTACACAAGCCAAAAAATAAGTCAAACAACATTTTCTCGCTTTATAACGAATAATCGTCAAGAGAGTTCCCTTTCTTAAGTTCTGCGGGGGGCTTTTTACCGCTTGTCAAAATGCCGGTTCCTGCGTAATTTTAGCTGCCACCCTTCGACTACGCCAGAAACTGTGCCGGGAGGTTACCGATGAGAATGAGATTCGTCCACCCGCTGACTGCCATTCTGTTAATCCTGATATCATCCTCGGTTTTTGCGCTTTATCCGGGGCGAGAAAAAGCGCCAGAACGGCATCCTTACCAGGGATTGATTATTCGGATTCGGGAGGGGGGGCTGCATCCGCGGCTGTCTCCGGGGAAAGTCGGCATGGTGGGTGTAGCCGAGCTGGATTATCTGAGCCGGAAATATAACGTCTCCCGCTTCGAATCGCTTGAGGATATAGTCCCCAGCCGGCAGGCGCGCGCCCTGACGGAGCGAACCTTTGTTCTGCGGATGCCCTCAGATATTGATATCGAGGAAGCAGCGCGCGAATACCGCCGGCTGCCTTATATCCAGTTCGCTGAACCAGACTACCCGGCAACTCTTTTTGCCACTCCCAACGATTCCTTATATCCCCAGCAGTGGGGGCATAACAACAGCGGGCAGCCGCATTATCATGTGCTGCGCCGGGACGGCAATAATAATGATACCCTGATTATAGTCTCGGGCATTGCCGGAGCCGACGTTAAAGCGGAAATGGTCTATCAGAATCTGCCGGACAATACCGTAGCGGTAGTTGTGGCGATAATCGATACCGGTGTCGATACCGGTCATCCTGACATCGTCGACAATATCTGGAGCAACCCCCGTGAAATCGCCGGCAACGGCATTGATGACGACAATAACGGTTTCATAGATGATATTCGAGGGTGGGACTTTGGGGGCGACGGCTCCTCCACAACAACCGGAGACAACAATCCGATGGATGGTGACGGTCATGGGACGCATATCGCCGGCATTGTCGCCGCTACCGCCGACAACAACATCGGAGTGGCCGGCTTGGCGCGGAACTGCCGGATTATGCCGCTGAAGATATTCCCGTTGCCACTGACATCCTTCATTGTCGGGGCGATAGTCTATGCCGCCGACAATGGGGCGGATGTTATCAATATGAGTTTCGGACTGCCGTATGCCAGTCAATTAATGGAGGAAGCGATGGCATACGCCCGGGCAAAAGGGGTGGTGCTGTGCGCCGCCGCCGGCAACGATTTTACCGAGTTTGTCAACTACCCGGCCAGTTCTCCCCTGACCATCGCGGTGGGGGCGACCGATGATTCTGACCATGTGGCGTCATTTTCGACCTATGGCAACCATCTTGATATCTGCGCTCCCGGGCATTCGATTCTATCCCTGCGCGCCGGCAATACCGATATGTACGCCGATTCCTATCCTCGTGAGCCGAATGTTCATATTATCAATACCCGCTACTACCTTGCCTCTGGAACCAGCATGGCGTGCCCTTATGTCGTGGCTACAGCAGCATATCTGAGGGCAGTCTCGCCGGGACTTTCCCCGCAGAGAGTACAGGAGATTCTTCAGAGTAGCGCTGATGATATTCTCGACCCTTATGGAGTCAATTGGTATCTGCCCGGGTGGGATAAATTCAGCGGTTACGGGCGGGTTAATCTCTACCAGACGCTGCAGGCGGCGCCGGAAATTCGGGCAAGAATTACTTCTCCCTTGCCGAACGAGATTCTCTCCGGGACGGTGGATATTGCCGGTATCGCCGATGGCTCCTCCTTCACTGAATATACTCTGGAATATGGTCAAGGGGGGAATCCGCCGAACTGGACCGTGATTAATACCTCTTCAAGCCCGGTTTCAAGCGGACTTCTCGGGTCGTGGGACACTGCCGGATTGAACGGTCGTTACACTATCCGACTTCAGGCAGGCAGTGACCATCAGTCTCTGGTGTCGGTCTATCTGATTAATGAGTCGTCGCTATATCTTTCTTCCCCTCTACCGGATGACAGCCTGAGCGGCTCGGTCGATATTATCGGCAGCGCCTATTGCCCCGAATTCAGTCGTCTGGTAATCGAGTATGACCTGATTGATTCTGCAGTGAACTGGGATACAATCGCGGTTCGGACGGTGCCACTGTTTGATGACTTTCTGGCGCGCTGGTTTATTGATGACTTGCCCGCGGGAGATTATGACCTGAAATTGACACTCTACTCCCGCAGCGGGTTCGCCGGCTACTATCAGCTGCCGGTCCATATCGGCTCTATTTTTGCCACCGAGCGGGCATGGAAAATCGGGCTGGGGCAGTTCCCCGGCATAATTCCAAACTACGGCGATTTTGACGATGACGGACTGAATGAGGTCGTTGTGGGCGGCTCCGATGGTATCAGGTTTTTTAATCTTGACGGTACCGCTAAAACCGACGGAGCGCCGGCCGTGCCGCAGAACAATTTCACCACCCCGGTGGCGGTGGGGAACCTCGATAATGACGGCGTCGATGATTTCGTGGCGGTCGGCTATGACCCTCCTATTGTCTATGGTTACCCCTCGTCAGAACCTGATTTCCGCAACTATCTTGGGGTGCTTCCCAGCCTCGGCTCCAACCTGGTGACCGAAGCGGAACTTCCGAGAGTCTTTCTCAAGGACCTGAATTCCGACAGCCGCGATGAAATTCATATCGTCCTTCCTGACTATCAGAAGTCAAAGGTCTTTATTCTATCTTCTGAGGGGCAGTTTATCCGCACCTACGATTACACCAGCGGATACCATCCGGTTGACCTCGACGGCGATGGGGTCGATGAGTTATATCTGGGACATGAAGATTTTGGGCTAATTCGTCAGGTGGAGCCTCTCACCGGCGTCATTCAGGACAGCCTGATAATCACCGAAGGAGGAAGCACCTTTTATACCGTTGATATCTCTTCCTATGATATTGACAACGATAAAGAACCGGAGCTGCTGATATATGGCTATTATCGCGACCTTGGCTATTGGCTTTACGCCTTTGAGTATGGTTTTCTGCCGGTCGCAGGATGGCCAAGGCAGCTTAATATCAACGACTTTGTGGTGCCGACCAACCCGGTCTTCGGCGATATCAACGGCGACCAGATTCCGGAGTATTTTGCCACCTATTTCGATTTCAGCGCCAGTTATATTCTCGCCTGGAATCTTGACGGCAGTTCTTTCATTCCGGGGAATGCCGACGGATATTTCGCCACCGTGCCGGAATTGAGCGTCCTCAATATGCTGCTTCTGGCAGATATGAACGGCGATAGCCGGGCCGAGATTGTCGCCTGCGCCATTAACGATGTCCTTTTCGACTATAGAGTGCAGAGAATCTATGCCTGGAATCAGGCTGGAGAAATTATCAGCGGTTTCCCAATTGTTGCCGAAGCCGGAAACTCCACTTATTATCGCCACACGCCGGTCATCGGTGATATAAATAAGAATGGCGACGTCGATTTAGTCATGACCACCGCCGACAGCAGCCTGATCTTTGTCGAGTTCCCCGGAGCCGAGTTCTCCCCCTGTACCTCCCCGGCGCCGTTCTGGCGATACGACCGAGATATGAGTAATATGGGCGGAATACCTGATTCCTGCGGTCCGACCGATATTTCAGAAAACGAGACACTGTTGCCGTCAGGCTTCAGCCTGAGCCAGAACCGCCCCAATCCGTTTAACAGTTCGACGGCACTAACTTTCACGCTGCCGCGAAAAGAGCATTTAGCGCTGACGATTTATGATATTTTGGGGCGGCCGGTAAGAACGTTACTGGATAGACCGTTATCAGCGGGCCGTTATGAAGTCCGTTGGGACGGACTCACCGATAAAGGTCAGCCAACAGCAAGCGGAGTATATCTATACCGGATTAAGACCTCCAGTTTTGCGGTTACAAGGAAAATGGTCTTGATGAAGTAGCCGGGCGCTTTTTCTGCGATGGGGCGCCAGTCAGGCGCAAATTCCGGTTGCGCAGGAAAGCCCTCGACCGTAAATTATAAGCAGAAACCTGCTTCTTGGACCTTCATCGCCATCAAATAGAATCTTAAACATACGGGAGGATAAATGAGAAAAATTGCCGTCTTTTTATCGCTTCTGGGGCTTTTAATATTTGGCTGCAGCAAGCAGGGAACGGAGCCGGCGCCACCGAAGGAGAGCCGTCCGGTTGCACAGGAGGTCCCGGTGGACATTCAGGCGCTCCTTAACCGGCATGCCATAACCGAGGAGAATCTTCCCGAACATCTGGATTTCCCTACTTCCGACTGGACTGTCCCCAGCCTGACCGATACCAGCTATGAAATCTATGTGGTAACTTTCCTCTGGGGGCATCTCTTCAACACCCCGGCTCCCAGCGCTCCCACGACCGACTGGTCGGGGAATCTCAATGTTAACGGCGTCGCTTTTGTCGGGGTCGCCGGTATTATCGATTTTGAGCGGGGCGAGGATTCCCTGGTACGGACAAATAATCCGGCAATGGCGGCCTGGGTATCTTCGACCAGCGGAGACTTTGACGGCATTGTCGCTTTCATCTTTCTGAAGAAAGGAATAGTTTACATTACTGCGCCGCAGCTGCATTTTACCACTCCGCCCTTTTCAATCTCATACAATTTTGAGGAGCTGGAGAATTTCAGCGCTCTTTACAATGTTGATAATGTCAACTCCGTGGCGGTGCTGGCGCGACGTATCTGGCCTCCGCGCTGCCCGCAGGGACTTCTGGTCGGTGAATGGACCAAAGCCGATATCCCCGGCGACAGCGGATATCTTAACGGCACCTGGATGGATGCCAATGGCGCCCCTCTCGGAATCTTTGCCGGAAGATTCTGGACGACCGACAATTATGAAAGAGTCTTTGAAGGCACTATCTCCGGAGTCATGCTGACAGTCGTTATCGGGTATATGCGAGGGGTCTGGTACTATGATGACCCGCGCGACTGTATCCTTTGCGGGAGCGGACATGGGAAATTCAAAGGGGTGTTCAAAATGGTCGCGCCCAACAGTCCCGCGGCCGGTGTGATTGAAGGGGAGTTTGGCGATTACTCCTTACCGGTGGAGCAGCTGAACCTTCCCCTGAAAGGGACCTGGAAGCAATTCTGCCCTCATTTTGACGATAACACTACTCCTTCTGAGTGACGGCGAAAGTAAGCGGAAGAAGAAATCGACGGCAGGAGCAAAGCGCTCCTGCCGTTTTCTTTTGAGAACAGAATTCGAGATTACTCGCGCCGCAACTCCACCAATGTGGCGCCCCAGGAGCCTCCCGACTCCGGGTCGAGGCGGAAGGATATGACACCGGGATGTTTTTCCAGAATGGAATGAGTTATCTGGCGCAGGACTCCGGTCCCTTTGCCATGGATAATCCGCAGCTGATATATTTTCTTTTCCAGACAGGCTTCAATATAGTCCGGGATTAATTGCTTGACGTCTTTGGGGTCGAAAATATGAAGGTCGAGAATGCCGTCAATCGGCAGCTCTACCGGGTCATCGTCAGTCATAGTAAGTCTCTAATCAAAGAAAGGACGCCATTTCGCTTCGTCGGGCGGTTTAGACAGGAGAGAAACGACAACCAACGCCAGAAGCGATGCCGCTAGCGCCGGATAGACGGTCGGCAAGCCCAATGGTTGTTTGCCGATTTCCCAGATAAGAGTAACCGTCATTCCCGCCGCTATGGAGGAGGCGCCTCCCGCCGGAGTGGCTCGTTTCCAGAAGAAAGCCGCCATGACGGCCGGAGTGATGCCGACGCCATACATGGTATAGGCGTAGAGCGCCATCTCGAGCACCTTCTCAAAGAACTGCACCTGCAAGAATGCGACCGCTCCTAGAAGAATCACCACCACCCGGGAGTAAAAGACCATTTTTTTCTGAGATATATCGGGCTGAATAAAGCGCTGCACGATATCGCGCATAACATTAGTCGCCGGCACCAGAAGAAAGGAATCGGCCGTCGATACAATCACCGCCACGATAGCGGCGAGAAGAACGCAGCCGATGGCGACCGGTAAGCCGTGGCGAACGGCATGCAGTATGACCATTTCCCCTTCAATGTCTGTAAATATGGCGCTTCCGATTACTGCCAGCACGACTATCAGCGTCTCCAGAATAATAGTGCCAACAATCCATCCAATGACCGACCTGCGGGCGACCGATTCGTTGCGGGCGGAAAAAAATCTCTGATACATCCCTGACTCGCCGAGAAGAAGAAGCATTGTCGGCAGCGAGTAGCCGAGCGCCTCTAAAAGGGTCATATTTCCGAGCGGCTGGAAATGCTCGGCAGGAAGACGCGCCATCATTCCCGACCAGCCGCCGGCGTCGCTCAAGAGAAAAGGAAGGGCGATAAAGAGCCCGATTATCATCATAATACCGTTAGCCACGTCAGTGTAGGCGACTGAAAACATTCCGGAAAGAGCGGTGTATCCAATTACGAACAGAGCGGTAATTATCATCCCCTCCGTTGCCGGGATTCCGGTAACCAGATTAAGGACCATTCCTCCAGCCCGAAACTGATAACTGACAATGGCAGTATAGGCGATAATAGTGACCAGGGTGCCGAGAAGGCGGGCAATATAATTATAGCGGGCTTCGAGAATATCGGGGACAGTGTACTGGGCAAAGCGGCGGGCGCGCCCGGCGACAAGATAGAGGATAATAATGGCGAGCCAGACACCGGCATCAAACCAGAGAGCCGAGAAGCCCTTGTCGAAAGCAAGTCCGGCCCCGCCGATAATAGAGCCGCTCCCTATCCAGGTTGCCAGCAATGTCCCGACCAGCACCCAGACCGGAAGCTGCCTTCCCGCCACCATAAAGTCATCCTGATTTTTAACGCGAGCGCTGCGGATGGAGCCGACAAAGATGAGAACGACCAGATAGGCGATGATTACCCAGAGGTAAAGCATGACCATTATTAGCGATTAATAGAAGGAAAGTCAAATAGTGAGATTTGTAATCTGTGAATCCTTTCCCATAAAAAAACCCTCCCATTGCTGGGAGGGTTTGTGGTGTATTCCTGAAGTTTGGTTGAGTCGGGCGAGGAAGCCGTTACTTCAGGAGGACCATTTTCTTGGTAGCCGAGAAGGCGCCGGCTTCA
>JBFMEF010000196.1 GCA_040753495.1 Candidatus Zixiibacteriota bacterium | reverse complement strand
TTGGACCCGATGCCGCACTGTCCCGGGCAATTCGAAAGCCGCTGTTTGACTCCTGGTTTACTATGAATCCGTTCCAGGGTGACTGCGCTCGGATAATGATTTTCGGGGAGTTTAGGACCGACGGCAGTCTATTGCCGCGAAAATCTACCAGGTCGGAATAAAGAACATCCTGTGCCCTGCCTCCGAGTGTGGTGGAGCCGAAACTGACCCGTTTGTCGCCCTCAATTTCTTCCAGACCAAGATAGAAAAGCTCGACCGCGTCGCTTTCGCCCCAGACTGAAAAACTCGGCACAAACCAGATTCTGTGTCCTCTCAAGTAATCGAGCGTGCGCATATTCTCCTCAAGTATGGGTGGGGGGATTGAGCCGCGTCGCCGGTGAGCGAAACGGCTTGAGCAAGTTCTCGTAGTCGTTGCGATAGCTCTCGGCGAGTTTTACCCAGTCGGCGCGGGCGGAATTGCCGTTGACGGCGGCGATGCGACAAACCAGCGATGCCGCAAGGAAAGTAGCCGCGGTCTGGAGCGCTTCATTAGCTCCAAAAGAGCGGCTGACGTCAATCTCTCTTTCAATAATGCTCGAAGCTTCGGCCGCCGCCTGCGCATAGACCGAATCGCTCAGGAAATCGAGCGGAATATCATAGTCGACAAAAACTTTCTGCCCGGAGCCGATACTCCCGCCGGCAAGACGTCGGATTCGCCCTCGCTGATAATCGACGGCATAATCGGTTCCTTCAAGATAAAGGTGATAGCGAAAGTACCAGACTGCGACCACAGCCCCTTCGCTTATAAGACCGCCCGGCAGTCGCTTGAGACGGCTATCGATATAATCAAAGTAGTAGTCGATATTTTCACGGTAGATACTTCCGAGGGAACTGTCGCCGGCGACCGTAAGGGAACCAGAGACAATATCGGCATAAACCAGCGCCTGACCGGTTTCAGTCAAAGGAAAATCTTCCTTTACCGGCTGGTAATCTCGCAGCGCTCTGACTTTAAGATTTTCGGGAACAATACCGCCTCCGGGAAGCTCCCTCCAGTCGGTTCCTTCCATAATGACCGACATCTCCCGTTGGCGAAGCCCAAGGGTTTCAGGAAAGACAAAATGTTTTTTTACCAGTTCGCTGTTTGTGTACGACATAAATCACTCCGCCAGGATGAGGCTTTGCACTTCGGTGATAGAAGTAATCTGGGAGCCGACCGGTCCGGTTGCATAGGGCACATTGACCACCACCCGCACCCAGAATTTTTCCGCGCCATTGACTGTTTTCTTCTGCCAGCCGAGAGGGATAGAAAGATAATCTTCCCAGAGAAGCAGTTCTTTGTCAGAGAGAGAAAAGTCGAACAGACCGCCGGCGGGACTGAAACTCTGCCAGTCGGCGCCGTCGAAATACTGCCAGAGCGCCCCGCCGCCGGAACCGGATTGGGAAAGACGCAAATTGAGGAAATTGAATTTCTCATCCATTCCGAAATAAAGGGCGTCGCCGCTCTCCTTGAGCATGGCGCCGGTGGTCGTATGAAAGATATCGCCGGTAGTATCGCTGGCGGCGGCAGCGGTCAGGTCCTGGTATGTCCCTGATGACGACGAATAACAGAGCAAACGAGAGAGAGCATCCTTGCGGCGGTCAAGAACGGCCGGATTTGAGAAAAGGTTATTGCTGCGACGACTGAAGAGGATTCTCTTCTGAGATGAGCCATAAGCTGAAAGATAAAGCAGAGACGGCTCATTTCCAGAATACGCCACCTGCGGAAATTCCCCGCTGTTGCTGTCGATTTCGACAATGCCGCTCCAGATAACGCCGTCGTATTCGCGGAAGCGGACCCGATTATCGTCAAAGAGGATGCCGATTCTTCCGTTTTCAGAGACGGCCGCGTCAAAATGTTCGTCCAGCGCCGAACCGGAGGCAATCAGCAGCTCGGTTTCCCAGGTCCCGGCAGAAATATGTTTCCGGCAGTACGCCATCGCCGCGCCGCCCCGGGTATATATGGCATAGAGATAATTATTGCAAAATATCAGTTTCGAAAAGGCGCTGTATTCGGCACCGGTCAGTGATGTCCCGGCGCTGGAGCTTCCATTAGGCCAGTTGACCCCGTCATCATCGGAGAACTTGACATTGATGTAGTAACTCCCCGCCGCCAGGCGGCTCCAGGAACTCCAGAGCCGTCCTGATGGCTCCATAATTATCGAGGGGTAGAAATTGTCGTCACCATCATAAATGGTGTTAAGCGAACCGACCGACCAGAGACCATCGGCCAACGACAACTTTCTCAATACCAGATTATTTGTTGCGGCGAGCGAATATACCAGGTAGATTTTGCCGCCGCTATCGATAACGGCGTCGAACGGAGAATCGGCGCCATCGCTTATGACTGCGCTCGGGCTGCTCCAATCAACATAGGGATAGTCGGCGTATGTCAATTTTATTTCTCCGGCGCCGCTCTGAAACAGGGCGACTCGCCGTCCGGCATATTCGCCCGATTTTACCTTGAGAAGTTTCTTGCCGGCAGCGATACCGAGTGGGTACGAAGCATCGCTGTTTGACAGATATTTTTTCATCTGGCTCCTTTAAGAAGCAGGCGCCCATAACGGCGCCTGCTCTGGCTCACCATCGATTAAGAGAAAACCGTATCGAGAACCACCGCCGCTTCGTTTATCACTTTAGCGTATGCCACCGATTCGGAGATAACCGCCTCTTCAAACCGCTGCTCGATGATTTTATCGTACTCTACCATCAAAGGCTGCGTTATGACCTCTTCCACCGCAAAACGGGAATCAAGCCCGATAAGGAGGTCAGACGGAACATCATCGCATCGAACCAGGGTCGCTCCCAGGGGACTGAAGATTTCGCCTTTGTTCTGGAAGCGAAAGCCGGCCAGGGGGTCTTTGAATTCATCCATGGTCAGAATCGCTTTCAGTCTGCCGACATGGCAAACAATGGTGTTCATTTCAAACGGCGCAAACTCCGCCCAGAGAGTGACCAGGTCGTCGTAATTGAGCGTTCCGGAGACGGCGGCATTCACCACCCGCGCCGGATTGCTGTTGCCGTCGCCGTTTATCAGGCAGTCGGTGATAAGGGCGATTTTGTCGGTCTGCAGTTTGAACCCGATATACCAGAGCAGCACCCGGAACTGCGCTGTGGTCCGATAGCGGAGAGCCTTGTAACTGGTTTTAAGACCGAGCCCATACTCCGGGACCGTGATGGAATGATTCTGCTCCGTTACCAGAATCTGCGGAATCTCGCTACCTTCCCCGATTGGCCGAAGGGACAATCTTCCGGTGGAAGCGGTGTCGATATGAATGGGGGTGTAACGGTTGTTGGCGACAGTAGTCGAGCCGGCAATAAGGCTATTCAGTTCCGGACGCATCGCCTGTCCCTTTTTGATTTCACGGAGAATAAATTCCGGCATCAGCGACGGCGCCATCTGATAAAACTGCTCTACCGTGGTCGCCTTGTTGCCGCCGAGGCGGATTCCGGCAAGAGCCAGCTGCCGCTCAAAAGCATCCAGTGGAGAACCGGAAGGTGACGGGTCATACTCGGCCGTTTCGAGAAGCTCGCTTACGGTCATACCTCGTCCTTCCGCTTCCAGATAAGTATCGCGGTCGATTTTGATTTCGGCGGTTCGGCTTAAATCGACCGAACCGTTCAATTCTCGCGTTGCCAGGTCGTCGTTTTCCGCCTGACGGCCGAAAGTCTGAACAAATCTATTGAAGGTCATCTGAATCTCCTCCCTCAGTTAAGAAGTATAGTGCAGTCGGTGGTGCCGTTGACTTCAAGCACGGTGCCGCGGGCGATATTGCCGCCGGCCGGGTCATAACCGGTGAGAACGGGCGCCTGACGGACTGTGCCGCCGGCGCCGCCGACTACCCGATTGCCGACCACCGGATAGGTGGCTGATATTGGAAGACGGCATATGCCGCCGACCTGCACCGTTGCCACCCGTTTGCCGTCATCGGCGTCAGTCAACGTAAGCGCTATCAGTTTTCCCAAAAGGGTGGAGCCGCTACTGCACGGTCCGACGGTGAAATTGGCAGTCAACGTCACCGCCTTGCCGATATCGGCATCTTTCAAATCATCGACCCCGCCGGTCTGTGATAGGCTGAAACTTGCCAGAACCGGCGCCACTGTTTCGAGATTCTGGTCTCTTATTCCCATTGTTTTCTCCTTGATTTCTTGAGTTTGTCGGGGCGAAGAATGCCCTGCCCCGGTTTAGATCTTATGCTCTTCCCACCGCTTGCCGGAATCTGCTCCCCTGCCGAAATTGAGATATCGGAAACTGGCGGGAAAACAGTTTCGGAAGCGGGCGGCGACGCGGTGGTACTGCCGGATAAGCTGCTCGGCGCAGAACTGCTCGATATCGCCGGACAGATGGCTCGCCAGAATGGCGGAATCATCATCCGGTCTGCAGGCGATAATCGCTTTGAGCATGCCGAGAATCCGCGCGCGGTATTCTTCTTTGAGAAGCCGGCAGTCCTGGCGCAGTTGCGCCGTCTCTTCAAGTTGCGCCGCGGCCGCCGAGAGCGCTTCCGCCAGCGTATCAAGATTGAGTTCGGAAAGCGACTCCGATAAGATATCCGCCGCCAGCTTCTTCAATTTCCCGCTCTCGATTATAACTTCTTTCACCTTTCTCTCCTTTGTTCCGACAGATAGAATTCAATCCGGGTAAGGCGCGAAGTGATGTCGGCTTTGAATTGATAGAATTCATCTTTCCTGATAGTCCCCTCCGCGATTAAAACCTCCAGCCGTTCCAGCCTCTTATCGATCGCCTCCACCAGGACTATCTCCGCTTTTTCCGCCAGGGCTACTTTGATATTTCCGATGGTGGTGAAGTAGGCGGCCGACATCCCCAGAAGCGCCATCACAAAACTGAAAAGCGGTTTGCTCAGGAACACCAGCAGCAATGAACGAGCACTTTCAGATTTCATTCCGGATATCACCCCACCTTCCCTCCTCCCGGCGGTAAAATAGAAATTTCCGCATCCCTTTAATCCGGACCGGCCGGAGGATGAAATTACCTTTTAAATACCCCTCCAGAGAAAACCGGTACCCCTCGCCGTAACGCTCTCGCGAAAGAATAGTCCCATTATGACCTGATTCCGTAACGGAGCGGGAATTATTATCATATCTGTCGGCCAAGAGCCATCCCCCCTGCTGAACTTGGTCGGGGGAGCAATGAGAGAGGAGAAGCGGTCCATCTGTCTGGCGGAAATCAATCAGAGTTCTGTTGCCGGAAATGGGGGTGACCGTATAGCGGCGGCGTAATTCGCTCTCAGATGCAATCAGGCGCAATTCATCCGGCCCGCTGCCGGCAGCCGCGAGGGCGGTTATTCGGGGATGTTTCAGCTCAATGGAATCACCGTTGAGGTTTACACCGGCGGTCTCTATTTCGCAGATGTCGCCGATTGCCAAACGATGAGTGGAGCAGATAATATTATTTACCGGCAACGTCTGACCTTGAGAGACTCCGCTCAGACGGTAGCGAAAACCTCGAGAAAACTGCTCCAATGCGGCAACCTTGAACCGGGCGCTTCGCCTGTACGTGAAGAGAAATCGCTCTGAACCGTTCGCCGAATAGATTTCAACTCCGCAGCGAGTGGCTATTTTATCAACTACCTGCGACAGCTCCGAGTAACTGACTGCGGTCGCCGGCGCCAGCAGCGCGGTTAACCGCGAAAATAACCTCTCCAGCCGTTTCCGACGATGCGCCCCATCTTCTGAGGCAACATTATCGCTCCCTTCCTCCAGGATATCGAATACTTTCATCTCGAGACGCCGCACCGGTGAATGTCCGCCGACCAGATAGGAAGCAACATCGGCTGCCAACTGTCTCTCCTTGCCGCGATATCCGATAAGGGAGACCTCGACCGCAAAATCTGAGGTGGGGAGTTTCAACCGGTTGAGAAATTGTACCAGAAGCTCCGAGTCAAGCGGCGTGCCATCAGGATAAGTCACACTTAATGCGCCACTTCTCTTATAAAGATGCGCTTTGAGCGACTCATATGCCGGCAGCGCCAGATACCGCTCATCGGGAGGAACTTTCGTGATATCCCAGAGCTTCTGAAGCGGCTGCAGTCTATGGCGGTCTGGATTCTCGAGCTCTCCCGCGACGTGCTTTGTAAATGCCAACTCGTTGGTCAGCGATGTATTCTCGACCGAGCCGCGGTAAACCAATGACGTCTCCAACACTTTTTCAATCTTGCGGTAGTTGAAATGAGCGACCTTTTTGACACCGCCGGTTTCATATTCGGCGAAGGGCTGGTGACGGCAATCCCGCATATCATTTCCGCAGATGGAACATTCCGGGAGACCGAAAATGAAGCTGATGGAGCATTCTTTATAGATACCGCCATCGATATTTTTCCGAATCTCTTCCCCGTCGGCGGAATCCTTGAGCCAATAGAAATAGACTTTTATCCAGTTGGCGTTACCGCGCGCGGTTCGCTCGGCATGGAAATTTCGGGCTATAGGAAGCGAATCTTTGCGATGCCCCACCAGAACCGGCGAATCAATCAGGAGCGCTGCCAGCTTCTCATGCTCTTCCACCGGAAAGCAGCCGCCGAAACTGTTGACACGGTCCGAAACTATATACATTGCCCGGATATGGACCATCTCTGCCGTCACCCTCTCCGGTGGCGCAATGTTTCGATTTATCTTCTCCAGCAGAGTTTCCGGAATTTCCGCATCCTTTTCCGCCAGTTCGGCGGTGAGACGCCCTATTAAGTTGTCCATTTTACCTCCCTTAATAGTTCACCCCGCGGCATCGTCACCAGCGGATTGTTAACGTTTTTGCTGAGAATCGTATGCAACCAGGTTCAACCTGAACGGCAACCGATGAAACCGCCGGGCAGAGCCTGAAGAATACATTCATTGAATCTCAACGAGTTACGCGGGAGGAGAGATTCTGCGGCTTTCGGCATACCCCTTGCTCAAAGAGTCCTTGGAAACAGAAAAGAATGGAGATGATAATATGGTAATGTATCGCGCTAAGAAACGGTTCCCTTTCAAATGGATTGTCGCCGCGGTAGTATTTGTTGCCACCCTTTGTATCACTTTTAACGACCTCTACGGCGCCATCCAGCCGTTTTAATAAATTCCCACCTTAGGACTTACTTAAAGCAGGGTCTTCGAGCATGAGACCCTGCTTCCATTTTTTGGAATTCCATTCCCCCCGGAAGCCGTATATTATGAGACGTAACTTTTATTGCGGCGTACTGCTTGTTACATTAGGCTTTTTATCTGATATGCCGGGTCGATAAATTGAAGAAGCAGGCGTGATATCAAAAACGAGGCGGATATGGATGACAAGATTAACCTTCCTATCGCGGCTGAAACCAGAATAGGACATGTGCATCTCAAAGTATCCGACCTTGAGCGCTCGGTAAGATTCTACACCGAAGTGCTCGGGTTCGAGGTAACGGCGCGTATGGGACAGAGCGCTGCCTTCCTTTCAGCCGGCGGTTATCATCACCAAATCGGACTGAACATCTGGGAGTCCCAGGGCGGTTCGCCTCCACCGCGCGGGTCGACCGGGCTGTATCATTTTGCGATTTTGCTGCCAAGCCGCAAGGAACTTACCCGGGCTATCCTCAGGTTGCAGCGTCATAACTGGCCTATCGAAGGCGCCGCTGACCATGGCGTAAGCGAAGCCATTTATCTGCGAGACCCGGATGAAAACGGCATCGAATTATATATCGACCGCCCCCGCGAAGAATGGCCCCGCGGTCCCAAAGGAGATACAATTCTATATACTCATCCGCTTGACATTGATGGTTTGATTGCGGAATATAGGGAAACGGAAAAGCAGTAATCATGGGATATCAGAATGAATGATGAAGAACGGATGAAATCGGGAGTTTCGAAAGAGTACCGCAATGACCGTATTGTCGTCCGCTGGGAGCCGCGGCTTTGCATTCATACCGGCAACTGCCTGCGGGGATTACCGCAGGTGTTCAACCTCTCCGCCCGCCCCTGGATTTCTATAAATGCGGCCGATGCCGATAAAATCGCGGAGGTGGTAATGACCTGCCCGACCGGGGCATTGACCTATGAGCGTCCCGACAGCGCTCCATCGGAGTCAAAGACTGAAGTTGTAAAAATTACGGAACGCCCCAACGGTCCGCTTTTCGTGGAAGGACCGGTCAAGATTGTCGCCGCCAACGGCGCCGTGATAAAGGAGGGGAACCGCTTCTCCCTCTGCCGCTGCGGGCATACACAGAATCGCCCTTTCTGCGACGGCAGCCATAAGAAAATCAATTTCCGGACCACGGATTAACACAACGGTCATTAATTGGCTGCACGGCCCGACACTATAACTCCAGATTGACAAAACCGCCACTGGCGCCACGCGATGCGCATAAGGCTTGGAAGATTTTCAAAGTTGCGGCAGGTCTTGATTTCGCGCTGCCAGGTGCGAAGCACGTGATTTCGTTGCTCTTATAGAGCGAAATTGTGACCTGCCGCTCTTCCTGCCTCTGCCATTGAAACGCCCCTCAAAGGCGGTGTCGGTCCGTCTCGGCGGATTTCCTGACACATGAATCGCCATTCAAAGTTGCGGCAGGTCTTGATTTCGCGCAACCAGGTGCGAAGCACGTGATTTCGTTGCTCTTATAGAGCGAAATTGTGACCTGCCACTATTTCTGACACTGCCATTGAAACGCCACTCAAAGGCGGTATCAGTCCGCCTCGGCGGATTTCCTGACACAACAAACGCCATCGAACAATCTCTTACTTCTTCTCCAGCACCCCGGCATTCCGCATCAGATGTTTCAGCATCTGCACCTGTCCGTAATGACTGGCAAAATGCTCCAGAACATGGTACAAGGTCCATTCGCGGGTAATACTCGCATCCGGCATTTTGAAGGATTCCTGCAGTTGCAAATCTTTCCATCCGCGCAATTCGGAATGAACTTTCTGTCGGGCGATATCCAGATACCGGATATAGTCGGATAGCGTCAATCCCGTTAATACTTCGGGATGTTTCCCCTCAGCTGCCAGAGGGAGTCCATCATCAAAATTCGGGATGCCGAACAGCTCATCGAGAATTTTCTGACCGTCCGGACGGCTCGGTATCTCCCTGGCGGCGATATTTATCCACCATACCTCGGTCAACGCCAGGTGCGCCAGAAGCATCCCGACCGTGTTCATTCCCGGAGCAGGCTGCCACTCCAGATGTCGCACTTCCAGCTCTTCCACCACTTTTTTCAGCCGCCGCAACATATCGTCGAATTGCGCCGCAAAAAGTCCCACTATCGCCTGTGTCTTCTGGTCGTATCCCGACGGAAATTCCAATTTAATTTCCCGCATAAGAATACCCTCTGTTAATTGTGAAACTGGTGTCCAATATATATTATGCATATACGGAATTTCAAATGGCGCAGTGTCAGATTTTTGAATCAAAGTGATATTGACTGCGTAAATTTTTGAGACAGTCAAATCAGGAAACCGAGGTTTTACTTATGCCTTTTGAACTTGAGAAATCAATAGAGATACTGCAACGAACTCCGGGCGTTCTGGAAGTCATGCTCTCGGGACTCTCCGAGGAATGGACGGGCGTTAACGAAGGGGGCGATTCCTGGTCGCCGTACGACATAGTCGGGCATTTTCTGCATGGCGAGCGGACCGACTGGATAGCGCGGATGGAGATAATCCTTAGCGATATGCCGGACAAACGGTTTACCCCCTTTGACCGTTTCGCGCAATTTGATGAAAGCAAGGGAAAATCGCTGGAGATGCTTCTGGCAGAATTCAAAGAAGAAAGAAAAAAGAGTATCAGGACTCTTCTCTCCAGGAAAATCAATGAGCAAATGCTTGCTTTCGAAGGAATCCATCCCAAGTTCGGCAAGGTGACTTTGCGGCAACTCTTATCGACCTGGGTAGCGCATGACCTGGCTCATCTGGCGCAGATTGCCCGGGTTATGGCAAAGCAGTATAAAGAAGAGGTCGGTCCCTGGATTGAGTTCCTGCCGATTTTGACATCGAAATAATCAAATCCGGGCCCCTGACGAACACCAATCAGCCGGCAACAGGAATTCCGTTTGCCTTCCGCCCGGCAACCGCTATATTATTCATACGTTACAGTTGCTCTTACCTGCTCCGGGAGAATCTATGTTAGGCAAATTTCTTAAGCGCTTTTTATTGTTCGCTTTAACAGTCTTCGTCATTTCCTGCTCCAAAGGGGGCGGCGGGGTTGACCAGGATGATGAGGGGAATCCCCCCTCCAATATCACCGACTTGACCGTCAGCGAAGTGACCCCCAACTCCATTAAACTGACCTGGACGGCGCCCTCCGATGACGACCCCTCTGGCCGCGCCGCCGAATATGATATGCGGGTCGCCATGGAGGAAATCACTTATCTCAATTTCGATTCCGCCTACAAACTGGACGGCGAGCCGCTTCCCGGCCCGGCCGGCGCCAGGGACTCTATTACGGTTACCGGCTTGATGGAAGATTCCACCTATTACTTCGCTCTCAACTCCGGCGACAAGGATGAAAACTGGTCCTGGATTTCCAACTGCGCCTATGGCATCTGCTTTGACAACTACGTGGTCGATATCCCTGATTCGATGCTGGAGGTGATGCTTCGCTCGGTCTTAGTCAAACCGGACGGTCCCATTTACCGCACCGACCTGTTGAATGTATATTTCCTCGATTGCAATAATCGTCTCATCGCCGACCTCACCGGGCTTGAGCATTGCCTCAATCTGCATACGATGCTGTTCTGGAACAACCGCCCGGCGTCGCTTACGCCGCTGGCGCCGCTGACCAGGATGGTCTCTCTCCAGATGGGACACAATGCTCTTGCCGATATCTCCCCCCTTGCCGGCATGACCGAACTGACTACCCTCTACCTGCACGATAATTCCATAAGCAACATCACGGCATTGAGCAATATGACCAAACTGAGAGACCTTAACCTCCTTCTCAATAATATCAGCGACATCTCGGCCCTCAGTGGAAAAGACTCACTGCGAGCGCTCGACCTCAGCCAGAACCATATCGTAAGCATATCGCCCCTGGCCGGGATGACAAAACTGGAAGTTCTCTTTCTGGACTTGAATGAAATAGTCGATATCGCGCCGGTCTCCGGACTGACGGCGCTTCTCAGCCTGAAACTGAATGACAATGATGCTGTCGTCATACCATCATTGAGCAATCTCACATCGCTTGGATATCTTTCTCTGAACAACAATCAACTCAATGATATTTCCGGGCTGGGGGGACTGGGCAGCCTACAATTCCTTTCGCTTCAGAACAACCATATTGTCGAAATCTCGGCTCTATCCGGCCTTACCGGGCTGACCGTTCTCGACCTGCGCTCCAATGATATCATTGAAGTCACATCACTGGCGGCGCTTACCGAACTGGAGACGCTCCATCTGACCATGAATGAAATCGAAACCATTGAAGACCTGACCGCTCTGACCAAACTGAAATACTTATATTTTTCCTATAATCAGATTTCTGATATCAGCGCTCTTTCCGGAATGACCGGGCTGGTTGACCTGCAGTTTTACAATAACCAGGTGGATGATATATCGGCGCTGGCGGGATTGACCAATCTGGCGCGGCTGGCGATAATGAACAACCAGATTACCGATATCACGCCGCTGGTGAATAACAGCGGACTGGGAGCAGGGGATGAGGTCTATCTTACCGGCAATCCGCTGACGCAAGAATCGATTGATATGATTCAAACCCTCCGCGACCGCGGGGTAACAGTGAGCTGGTTGTAGGAATTGAAACTGCCGTCCTGCACCCCGCCCCATAACGGGACTGACAGCGCCAGCCGAGCAGGTCGAAATCCTTTATAGGTTTCGACATCAGGGGATTAAAGACTAAGAGTGATTTATCAAATGCGGTGTCAGGAATCTTTCCTGACACCTTGGGATCCTCGCCATCGGCGGGGATGCATACCTTGTCACGGTCTTTCGAAATTTCCGTCAGGAAAGGATTCCTGACGGCACAGCAAAGTCCAAAAACCAAAGAAAACCAGCCCAGCAGTCTTTCAGAAAGGCATCGTCAAGCAGGTAGGGCAGGAGCCCTGCGCTCCTGCCATAATCGACCATTCATGGTCGATTGACCCGGACAATAAATCGTCCCCCCCCTGTCACCCCTTCCCCACCCGCGGCTTAATCATCGGCACCTCCCGCTCATGCAGCGGCCAGAGCGCCAACGCCAGCGCCACCAGGGCGTCGCCGGTCTCCGCCGAATCCCACCTTGCTTCCCGCAACTCATCCTCCAGCGACCAGACCCGTCCGCTACCGCTGTCCGCCCCGGCGGAATCCGGCAACTCCCAGCGATGGTATCGGATTTTCTCCATACTGTGAAACAGTTCCAGATTGGTCATAAGCTCCGCTTTGGTCTTGGGTGTCATAATGATTGCGGTCGGATTTAATTCACTAATCTGCGAAACCACCACATCCCCCAAACCGGTGGCATCAACCAGTATCCGCCCCGGGTATTTTTTTTGCTGCTTCCGTATCTGTTCCAGAATAATATTCCAATCCCATTTCCGGATTCGCTCCAAATCAACGACCGTAACAATACCGTTTTGAACCTGCACCGTTATCCCCACCGTCGCCGTTTTCTTGCGCGCCAAATCCCAGCCGGTGATATAGAAGGATTCCCTGCCGTCGGATGAAGACTCATCCCCCTTATCATCGGGAATTAACGCCGCATCGATATACTTTCCCGGTATAATCTCCGCGCCGCTATCGACAAACTGCCCCATAATGTTCTGCGCCACCCGATGGTCGCTGAGGTATTTTGTCTGCATCCGAAGATATTCGCCGGAGATAAAACTGTTCTCGCGCGAATCGCCCCCCTGAACATAGCCGTCGTCACGCCGCTCCTTCAACTCCAGCATCTTCCGGTAAAACCAGTTCTTGCCGTTTGGGGTCGAAACCAGGTCGAGCTTTCCCATCCGGTCAGCCAGACGCATCTTTATGACATTATTGACGACATACTCGGCGTCATCATCATACGCCACCTCGTCATAGACAAAATAGTCGTAATCGTTCCCCAGCAGATATTCTCCCTGACGTTGCGTAGAGCGGGCTTCGATTATGGCGCCGTTGCCGAGGTAAAGGCGGGGATACGGTGTCACCACCATCCGCCGAATCAGGTTCTTGATTATGAATTGTTCCTGGAACAGGCGTGCTACCGTATCGAAAATTATTCGCGCCTGGTCGAGAGTCAGGCTGGCGGTAACAATACGGTACCGCAGGGCGCGGTCATATTTCAGGTTGCGAATCCGGAAGAGAGCGTGATGGACAATCTTCACCGCCGAGACAAACGATTTCCCCCAGCGGTTGCCGGTGACCAGAAGATTCTCCATCCGGTCGCTTCTCTCCAGCCATCTTCTCTGCCCCGGATGCAGTCCCAGATTCAGAAATTTCTCGGCAAAAAACGGAATATCGCCCACCGCCCGCCGCCAGTCGGTTTCCAAAGCGGATGATGTTATGATAGTCTCCCTCCCGAATTTGATAAGTCGCCCCTTGTCTGGACATGCCTTTGACCGTCGCGCTATATCCTAATCCCGACTCCGGTCGGAGTAAGTACTTTAGTCGTTGCGTCAGATCCTAATTCCGACTCCAGTCGGAATGGGAATTTCAGTTGTTGCGTCAAATCCTAACTCCTGTCGGAGCAAGTACTTCAGTCGTTGCGTCAGATTTTAACTCCGACTCCTCTCGGAATGAGAATTTTGGTCGTTGCGTCAGATCCTAATTCCGACTCCAGTCGGAATGAGATCTGACGCAAACTTCAAAGCAGACCCTCCGCC
>JBFMEF010000195.1 GCA_040753495.1 Candidatus Zixiibacteriota bacterium | reverse complement strand
TGCGACGCGACCTTCTGGAGAAGTCGTTTTCACTTAATAACGTTGCGATGCCCCGGGTGGAAAAATTCCCCCCCTATTTCTGCTTCTTCAAAATCGGCGAAAGAGGTCTCAAATACCCCTTTGCGGTGTACAAAATATCCCTTGATTCCTCCGGTCAGCTTATCGATTTCTCCGAATTCTGCTCCAGTCGCCCCGAATGTGCCGAAAACTTCGGCCGGGCCTTGCTTCATGCCGCTTACACTCCGGGCAGAATCAAGGGCAACAATCGCCGCTCTGAATTCTACCTGACCGTTCGGTTCTTCGACCAGCTTAAGTACCCTACCCGGGAGTGGCGCTTCGATTCAAGCCTCTCTGCGGAGTCTATTTATGATTACTTCCGCCTGGAGTCGGCCCTCTCGGTAGATTCTATAGTAAATCCTCCGCTGCCCCTCGGCACCAGTACCGGAGAGGTGCCGTTCAATTATCCGGTTCGTATTGTCGACACCCTGCGGGCGTATGTCAAAATAGACACTCTTGGAAAAATTCAGGCGGTGTCATTTGGCAGGTTGGAGAACAGGAATCTTGATTCGCTGGGGAGGGCGATTCTAAATGAGTTGGACTTCATCCCGGCGCGTGACCTGCTTGACCGCAAGGTTGATTTCCGCGGCGAGCTCTTTCTGAGGTTTGACGGTAGTAATATTTCACGAATCCGCTTTGAATGGCTTCCCCGCCGGGCTCAGCCGGTATTTTATTAATCGCTTATCTGAATTTGGTTTAGGAGCCGCCTTAAATTTTGCCGTCGGGGTCCGACCGCAATATCTGCGTTCGATGAAAACGATGTCGATTCTTTTGAACCACGTAACTTCTTATCTCCCATACGAAAATAGTTTGTATTGCTTTTGAAGGCGGAATGTGGCACATTAATTGATGAAAATATATTGTATGGTAAGAGGTTATTGGGAAGAATCCTCCCTGCAAGATGTATAAATATTGGAGTGAATTTTATGATAGAGTCACGCGCCAGTTATATCGTCAGCATGGTTTCAGCCGCACTGGTTCTAATCGCCGGCATCTATGTCGTCTTCTTCCTGCCTTTTGACCTGACCCCGGCCATTCGACTTTTGATTTCAGTTCTGCTGGCGCTCTATCTTTTCATTCGGATACAGTACTTGCGGAAACAGTTCAAGAAAAGAGATGAACAGTGAGGAGTAATCGACTGCCATGACCACAATAAAAGCCTTGACAAAAAGCGTTATTCAGGTATTATATCGTTTTAATTTTTTTGCCTTGTGCAGAGAGGTGTTTATTTTGAAAGGCGTATCATCAAGGGGGGCGGCCGCCATAGGGCTGATCAGCCTTTTTGCTCTGCTGATTTTTCCGCTGACCGCATCCCTCCAGACCGCTAAACCGGAAATTACCGAGGCCCTCCAGAGCGGCGACACAACTCGTGCCGTCAGCCTTATCGAAAACGAAATCAAACTCGACCCCAGCAACGGTTACAATTATTTTCTGCTGGGCAAGATTCATGAAACCAGAGGGCAGTTGCCTGATGCGGAAAAGCAGTACCAGTTGTCTTTTGACAAAGACGGCAAGTTTTACCAGGGGTTATACGCCCTCGGTCTTATCCAGTTGAAACTGAACAAAGTTGACGCCGCCGAGAAAAGTTTCTCCCTCGGCCTGAAGAAATCGAAAGATATGAAAGCCGCCTTTAACAATGGAATGGGGCTGGTCTATATGGCGAAGGGCGATTACAATTCCGCCGACCGCGCCATTCGTCAGGCAATCATTCTCGATTCTCTCAACGCCGAGTATCATATCAACCTGGGCGATGTCAATTACATGATGAAAGTCTATCCGCTGGCTCTGGCCGAATACGAAACCGCTCTCAAGCTCGACACCGCTTCCCTCGATGTTTACTTCCATATGGCGGAAGCCTGCCTGGAACTGAAAGATTACACCTGCGCTCTGGAGAAGTTGAAGATAGTCTTGACGCGAGACAGCACTCACGCCGATGCCTGGATGCGCGCCGGCGGCATTTACTATCGGGCGGCGCTTTCCTCGCGCAATCCAGAGGACGCCAAACGGCGCTTCATGGAGACAATCGGCGCCTATAAGAAATTCATCGAGTTGACCTCCGGCAAGCCGGATAGCACCACCGGACGGGCTTTTTATGAAACCGGCATGGCGTACATGATGATTGGCGGTTATGAAGAAGCCAATTCCAATTTCGCCACCGTTCTCTCGATTCCCGTTGAGCCTAAAGATATATATTTCTATCGCGGACGGGCTTTCCTCGGGATGAGCCAGTTCGATTCCGCCCTTGTCAATTTCAACAAGCATGTCGAATGGGTGGCTAAACAGGGACCCGATTTTGTTTCCGGAATTTCCAACGACGAGTTATACCGGCGCTTCGGCGAAGCGTATGAAAATATGAAGGATTATGCCAACGCCGTGGATTATTACCGTAAGTCGCTGGAGATAGATTCCACCCAGGACCGGGTACTTTACAGCACCGCTATCTGTTATAACTATCTCGGCGATTATCGCAACGCCCTGATTTACTATATGAAACGGATTGCTTTGGGAATAGACGAGCGCTTCTGGTCGATTTATTATAACGCCGCCACCTGCGCTATGTACCTCGCCGAGAAAGAGTCGCAGATGCTGGCGCAGGGGGGAGATGAACCGATTGACGGCATGCCGGTCAGCGCCGACCCGCTGGAGGGTGTCAATCTGCCGCGTCTGGCCGCGGATTATCTGGAAAAAGTTCTGGAGTACAAACCGGATAATATCAAAGCCCAGGGGATGCTGGCATCGATTTATCTTTACCAGCTCTCCGAATGTCCCAAAGGGACCGCCCTTTTCGAGAAAGTCCTTGCCGCCGAACCGGACAACTGCGACGCTCTCAAGTCGCTCGGTTACGCCAGCTTTGCCGGTCTCTGCGCCAAGAACTTCTCCCGCGCCATCGATTATCTCAACCGCGCCTATAATTGCGGTTTGAAAAAAGGGAATGCCGCCTGCAGTGATGTCAACCTGATGCTCTGGATTGCCCAGGCATACCATTTTCGCGCTATTGAGCGCCGCGACGCCAAGCTGAAGGAAGAGTCCAAACAGGATTTTAAGGCGGCTAATGAGTGGTACACCAAAGTCACCAAGTGCGACCCGGGCAATACCGCCGCTCGGGACGGATTCGATAACACCAGGTTCGAGTTTTAAATATAGAGCTGTCTGATTAGGAGATAATATGGCCGAAAATGAACAAAAGGCCGCTGAAAAAAAAGGTATCGACCCCGATGTGAGATTTCGCTATCTGGGATTTGACTACCAGCCCGGCAAAATCGGCGAGCTGTTCAAATCCGAAGAGGAAAAGAAATCGTGGGTGCAGCGGATAATGCAGCGCCGTCAGCGCGGCGCCGGTGTCCGCGACGAATGCACGCTTATGGTGCCGCGGGTGGCGCCATATGAAAAAATTGTTCTTACCGTCACATCGGTCCTGCTGGTGCTGTCGCTTTTCTTCCCCTGGTTTTCCGGATATAAGGAATTTCAGGTGGAGCAGACCCCCACCGAGCAGCAGGCGCTTACCGATGACAGCGGCGCCGGCGGAACCGAGACGCCGCAGAAAGATGAGCGCGGCTTCGCCAGCATTAGCGCCGCTAAAAAGAAAGTTGAAATCAGGAAAGAGTATGCTTCCGCCACCGCGCTGGGCGCCTTCGGCTATCTGGGCGATGTCCTTTCCTCCGGCTTTATCCTTATGCTGACCGGAATCCTCTTTCTTATTTACATGCTGCTCTGTATCGGGCTGGCCGCCTACACCCTCTATGCCCTCTATGGCGTCAAAGGCGACCCCGATACCAAGGCGGTCAAACTGAAAAAGATCCTGAGATGGAACTGGATTCCGGTTGCTATCTGGGGTTTCTGTTTGATTATATCCTTCTTCGGCGCCGACTACTCTTTCAACACCGCTAATACTCTGGTTCAAATCGACAAGAGCTACGGGATTGGAACTTATCTTGGGATATTGTCATACGGATTCTATATCACCCTTTTCGCTTTCATTATGAATGCGGTAAAGGCCATAGAAATTTAAAAATGGGAATTGTGTAATTAATATCAGATTGGAGGTTTTTTTAAGGTGAAACAATCACTCTTCATCACCCTGATTGTGCTGTTTTCATTTGTAATCGGCTATATCGTCTGGGGCGTCATTCTGAAAGCCCAGCCGCCGGGAACAATTGCGCACTCCGTTTACCAGGGAGGTTTTCTGGTCGTTGCCCTGATGGCTATTCTCCTTATGCTCATTGCGTTCATCGTGGAACGGTTTATCTCTCTCTACAAGGTGGCTAAGGGAAAAAGCTCCATTCAGGTTTTCTTCAAGAACCTGATATCTCTGCTCCAGGCCGGCGACTATGACGGCGCCATCGCCGCTTGCGATAAACAGCGCGGCACCACCGCCAACGTCCTTCGCGCCGGTATCGAAAGATATCGACAGGTCAAGGATGATAAATCTATCGACGGCGAGAAGAAAATCGCCTTAACCCAGGCTGC
This sequence comes from Candidatus Zixiibacteriota bacterium, assembly GCA_040753495.1. NCBI lineage: Bacteria > Pseudomonadati > Candidatus Zixiibacteriota > Candidatus Zixiibacteriota bacterium. The sequence goes on along the minus strand of JBFMEF010000195.1, from coordinate 3,512 downwards.
CATTGATGAAGCCAACGCCCTGGAAGGTCCGCTACTGGAAAGAAATCTGATTGCCCTCTCCACCATCGCCTCCATCGCCACCATGATTGGACTTCTGGGCACCACCATCGGTATGATTCGCGCTTTTGCCGCCACCGGTAATGTCGAAGGCGGCGTCATCGATGCCCAGCAGCTGGCTATCGGTATTTCTGAAGCGCTGGTCAATACCGCCGGCGGTCTGATTTCCGGTATAGGTGGAATCCTTTTCTATAACTTCTTTGTTAATAAAGTGGATGCCTTCAATTACACCACTGATGAGGCGACCTTTGAGGTGCTTCAGCTGTTGAAGGCAAAAGAAGGCGTGTAATTTATGGGAATTAAGAAAAAACGGCGAATCAGCATCAGGATCGACATGACCCCGATGGTCGATATTGCCTTTCTTCTCCTTATCTTCTATATGGCGACGACGCAATTTAAGCCACCGGAGGCAAAGGCGGTTACCTTGCCCAGGTCGCACTCGCAGATTAAGCTGCCGGATAAGGATATTATCAATGTCACCGTCTCCAAGAAAGATTCCATCTATGTGGACTTTCTTCAGAAGGAGACAATTACCATCGACGGCAACGAAGTCAGCACGACCGTCCGCAAATACGCCGAGGTCGATACCTATAACGTAAGCGCTGTCATAAACCGCGCTCGCGCCATTAACACGCGCGCCCTGATTGTTATAAAAGCTGACAAAGAAGCCAGTTTTGGAGTCATGAACGATATCATGAATTCGATGAAGGAGAACCATCTAACCCGCTTCCTCATCATCACGGATCAGGAGCGCGAGCTCGCCGCCAGCGGCGCCGGAGGAGCGTAAAGATGGAAAGGAGTGATTTGAATGGCCGGTGAAGTAGTAGAACGCCAAAAACCGGGCAAAGGGAAAGGTCATCGCCGCCCCAAAAGAAGAATCTCTATCCGCATTGATATGACTCCCATGGTCGATATCGCTTTTCTCCTTCTGATTTTCTATATGGTTTCAACCGTCTTCTCCATGCCGCAGGCAATGGAAATCAACCTGCCGCCGGAAGAGGAGCAGACTGAAGTCGAAGTGGCGGAATCGAATCTTCTCACTCTCAGGATTGACGGCTTGGATCGGTTTTTCTGGAATATCGGCAATCCCGCCAAAAATCTTCCCCAGCTGATTCCGCCGGCGAAATCAGCGTCTGACACCAGCGGCTATGTTGTTGACGCCGACTCTTTGAGGAACCTGCTGGTTTCTCTGAACCGGGAGAATCCGAAACTGAGCACCCTAATACTGATTCGGAAAGACGCCCGCTACAACTCCATGGTTGATATTCTGGATGAGATTGATATTCTGGAGCGTTCCTGGAACGCTGCCAGGGCAAAAGAGTTAAATAAGAAGGTGGATGACCTTACGCCCGACGAGAGATTTTCTTATCGCTATGCTATGGGGAACTGGGAGGATAGCGACGATAAAATTATCGAGGCGGCCTCAGCCGCCGTTGGAGGAGGTGTTTAGTATGGCTAAGGTTTACACGCCCAAGTACAGCGACTACGGAGCCTTTGAGCTCAAGATTAAATACCAGCGCAATATGCTGCTGGGGGTTCTCTTCTCGGCGATGCTGGTCGTCGTATTTGTGGGCGGCGCCTATATCTATAAGGCGATTACGGCGGAGGATTATTCCGATGTGCCGGTGCAAATCATCAAGACAATCGCCGACCTCGGTCCCCCTCCCACGGTCGCCAAAAAACCGCCTACCATAAAGATTGACCAGCCGCAGCTGGTGGCTCCCAAAGTCGGTATCCCGAAACCGGTTGCCGATGAAGATGTCATCGACCAGGATGTGGTCATCGCTTCTCGTCAGGAATTGGCTGACATTGTCGCCCCGGACGTCGCCTCCACCGACCTCGACCAGGGGAGCAATGTGGTCGTCGATATTCCCGATGACGCCTACCTGCCGGCTCCCGATGAATTCGTTCCGGTCGAAATCCCGGCTGAAATGATTTACGAAGAGGTGCCGGAATACCCCCGTTTGGCAAAGCAGGCCAATATGGAGGCGGTGGTCTGGGTGAAGGCGCTCGTTGACAAAAACGGCAGCGTTGTCAAAGCAATGGTCTTCAAGTCCTCCGGCTCCAAAGCCGGCTTTGATGAAGCGGCGGTGGCAGCGGCATACAAATGCAAATTCAAACCGGCGATTCAGAACGGTCGTCCGGTCGCGGTCTGGGTGGCATACCAGGTTGAGTTTACCCTGACCGGCGGTAACTGATTTTTAGAACTATCGGCAAATAGTACGGCAACCTCCTTGCTAAAGGAGGTGCTGTATGCCGGAAAGCAATATTGCTCCGGTTCGATTCCCCGCCTGCGCTCTTAAGCTCCGCTATCAGCACAATCTCTTGCTGGGGATGCTTTGTGCGTCATTGACCATAATTACGCCGGCGCTGTATTTACATCTCTCCCGCCTCGTGGATATAATACCCCGTTGCGCCCCGGCATCGGAGACCTGGTCATCTCCACTTGAGCCACTTGGCAAGATTGTTTACAATCCGCTTCCTCCGACGCCGCCCGGTGTCAAAGGTTCGGGCAAGATGCCGCTTCCTGAGAATAATGGTCTGGTTCCCGTTCTTGGTCCGGAGATTGACCAGTATCTGGAGGATTCGGGATATCTTGGCTACTTTGACGAAAGTAAGCCCTTGCCGGTGGAATCGGCCGAACTTGCTTTAGTCGAGAACAGCCGCGACTGGCGTCATTCGATGGATACCTCCATTTATACTTTTAATGCCCCGCTTGAAAGGCTTCCGGAATTGGTCTGGATGAAAGACCCCCAGTATCCGGAGCTGGCGCGGCGCATCGGCACGGAAGGGGAGGTAATACTGAATATTCTGGTCGGCACTGACGGCCGCGCCGAAGAGATTAAAGTCGTGAGCGAAAAACCGGCAAAAGTCGGCTTTGGTGAAAGGGCGTATGCCGCCGCCCTCACTGCCCACTTTCAACCGGCCTTAAACGACCATTACCCCGTCAAATGCTGGGTCAGGCTGCCGGTGGAATTTAAACTCAATTAATATCTAAGGGAGTAACCGACGGTAATAGATAAGGCTGGCAAGGAAAAGCGCAGAACCGATCGCGACATAAACGGGTGAGAGAAACGGTTTGGGGAGGGGAGAGTGGCGCAACAGATATCCAAGGAGAATCATCACTCCAAATAGAAGGTAACTGCGCCGGTTCTGAAAGGCGAACAGGCAGACTTTGTCTTTTCCCGGCGCCTGCGCATATATCCGCGCCAGATTCTTGCGGGCAAGGGGGGAGAATCCGAAATGCGCAATCGCCGCTCCGGCAACTGTTGCCGCCAGGACAGAAATGACCGCCAGAGAGTTGAATTCCTCCAGCCAGCTGACGCCACCGACTATCAAAACGCTCCCGACTATTAGCCAGAGGATTCCGGCCAGCAGTACCAAAAATTCTCTCTTTGCGGCAGGCGCTTTCATTGCCGCAAAGTACTGCATTGAAGCCAAAAAATAAAGGGGTC
>JBFMEF010000194.1 GCA_040753495.1 Candidatus Zixiibacteriota bacterium | reverse complement strand
GCGGGGCAGTTTGCAGGTCTTAGTGGTGTTGGCCAAGAAGAATCGAGCGGGTCAAATCATGCCAAGTCATAATATACGTTGTTTAGCTCACACACTAACCCGACGTTACCCACCGAGTCCAAAGGGGGAGGAATGAACCCGATGTGTCGAAAGCTCGTGTAGGTCCAGCCCCCCGACCTGCTCAGTCATTTCATTGTCGGTCGGGCGGTCTTGACATTCTTCTTCGCTCTTCCTGAGTTTGAGCCGGAAATATCAAGTCGGAGGTAGGATGTTTCGCCTGACACCAATGCCGAAGCCCCTGATGAAAAGGGAATGATTGGTTGTGCCAGAGACCGTGAAACCGTCAATGGCTAAACCGCTTGCGGCAGATTAAATTTGACAAATCTATTGACAAATCGTCATTTGGATAATTATTTGCCAGTTCACTTTGTCGTCCGGGTGTAAAACCGGAGTGAATTGGCGAGGGAAAAGGTAAGGTGCCCCCGCTGACAGATAAAGTCGCATGTAATGGAAAGAGGTTGGTAAGAGAAGATTTATCATACTTTCGAGGGAATAAAATGAAGAAGTCAAAGCTGATATTACTCACCCTGTTATTCCTCAGTTTAGCCGTTTCCGCATTTTCCCAGGAGGAAGAAGAAGAGAAATGGCGCAATTTTGAGATTACCGGATTCGGAGGGCTTTCGCTTCCGACCGGAGCGATTAAGGACTGGAGCGATTCGATGGGGGCAAAAAGCGGGATATCGTTCGGAGGCGCCGGAGGGTACTATTTCAGCGACAAGCTTTGCCTGGGGGTCTATTTTCAATACAGTCAATTAGGGATGGAAATATATGAACGGAATCATCGGTTGTATGACGCCGGCGCTTATTTGAAATATGCCTTTACCGGCGAATCGAATTTTGAACCGTATGTCAAACTCTCGGCCGGGGCGCTGTTTCCGAAGTTCGCCACCTGGGTGGGACCGGTCCGGACCCGCTTGAGAGAGCTGTCGTACGACCCGGGCTTCAAGGGGAGTTTATCCGCCGGCTTACTTTATTACACTTCCGATTATGGCGGAATCTATATCGAAGCGGGGTATAATTATGCCTCGGTCAAGGACAAAGAAGCCGATTATCATTCGGAAAAATATCTCTTCGAGGACAATGCCAACTACCTGGACCTGAAGGTGGGGATTCTCGTATTCTTCGGTCCTGAAGAGTAACAGGAAGAAAAATTGACTTTAAAGCCCTGCGGCTCTTGCCGGAGGGCTTTTTTTTCTGGCTAAAGGGGGGTCGATTGCGATATAATGGACTCGATGACAAGAAACAAAATCTTATTGGTTGATGACGAAGCGGCGCAGCGAGAGATGCTGGCGGGGTACCTGGAGAAGAACGGCTTCAAAGTAAGGCAGGCATCCTCCGGAGAAGAAGCGCTTAAGATATACAGTTCCTTTTTTGCGCCGCTGGCAGTGGTAGATATGAAAATGTCGGGGATGAGCGGGATTGAATTGATAGGTAAACTGCGGGAACTGAACCCGTTTCTGCAGATAATAGTACTGACGGCGTTCGGGTCGGTGGAGACAGCCGTGGAAGCGATGAAGGCGGGGGCGTTTCATTATCAGACTAAGCCGGTGGAATTGGAAGAGCTGCTGCTCAATCTCACCAAAGCCGAAGAGCAGCATCGGCTGATACTGGAGCATAACCTTCTCAATGAAACGGTAAAAGAACGGTTTGGCAGCGGGGAGATAATCGGTGAATCGCCGGCGATAAAGAAGGTCCTTGAGCTTCTGAATCTGGCGGCTCCGGGCGATACCACGGTGCTGATTACCGGCGCCTCAGGGACCGGAAAAGAACTGGCGGCGCGAGCGATTCATTCGTTGTCGCCTCGAAAGAACAACCGCTTCGTGGCGGTAAACTGCGCCGCGATACCGGAAACGCTTCTGGAATCAGAATTATTCGGACATGAACGGGGAGCATTTACCGGCGCGGAAAAGCGGAAAATGGGAAAATTTGAGCTTGCCGATAGAGGGACAATTTTCCTGGATGAGATTGGGGATATGCCGCTGGGAATGCAGGCGAAACTTCTCCGGGTGCTGGAAAGCAAGGCGATTGAAAGACTGGGGGGAGAAGATGAGGTCCCGCTGGAGGTGCGAATAATTGCGGCATCCAATAAAAATATTCCCCAGCTGGTGAAAGAAGGAAAATTCCGCGAAGACCTCTATTATCGATTAAATGTAATTACAATTCATCTGCCGAATTTAAGCGAGCGCAGCGGCGACATTCTGAGGCTGGCGGAGAAATTCATCGCCGACTTTTCGACCAAACTGGGGAAAATAGTGAAAGGGCTCCAGCCGGAAGCGGCGGCCGCTCTGGTAAAATATGATTGGCCTGGGAATGTACGCGAGCTCCAGAATGTCATTGAGCGGGCGGTGGTTCTTTTGCGCGGCGATTTGATTACCCTGAAGGAATTGCCGGGAATTTCAGGTGGACCTGATGCCGCCCTGCCTGTCTCAGAAAGGCTGGCTGACCTGGAAAAAGCGCAAATCAAGAAAGTCCTTGACCGGATGGAATGGAATATAGGGAAATCGGCGGACATTCTGGGGATTCATCGGAATACCCTCAGGCTCAAAATCAAAGAGTACGGGCTATCCTCAGAGAATTAAAATCAGTGCATTCGTAGGGGCTGCTGAACATTTTTTGTGCGGGCGGGAGAATCCTGAGTTTTCGGGTGCCTGCTATCTTGTTGTCAGATAATATATTGCATTTTTTGGCACGGCTCTTGTGTTGGTAAAGAGTGAAAAAAGGTATTGAGCAAGGAGATTGAGATATGAAAAAGGTAATTCTGACGATGGTGACTCTGATTGCGGGATTTGCCCTGTACGGCTGCGAAGAGAATACGACCGAGTATGTTTATATCGATTACACCCCGGCGGTTCCGCAAGGTGTTTATTCCATTACCGGCGATGAAGCGGTTTACCTGTTCTGGTTGCCGGTGCGGGAATCGGACCTGGCCGGATATCGGGTGTACCGCAGTGTCAATGACGATGAATATTTCTATATCGGTTCCGCGGCAAGCACTGAATATGTGGACAGAAATGTCATCAACGGCAACACCTACTATTATGCCGTGACAGCCATAGATGACGATGGTAATGAATCGGAGCTTTCGTATGAAACGGTCTTTGATACTCCCCGCCCGGAAGGTTTCGGTTTGAATCTTGCCGATTTCAATCTCTATCCCGGAATTTCCGGGTATGATTTTTCGACTTACACCATATTGCCTTTTGACCATCTCAATGCCGACATCTATATCGAGTATAATCAGTATGATGAGGTTTTCTATATTAATGTAACCAATACCCTGACAGATATTCAGGATATGGGGTATACCAGCAACTTTGATGAGATTGGATATTCCCCTCTGGATGGATGGTCAACGGTTGGTTGGTCCGAGCTGATTCTGGGGCATACTTATATAATCTGGACGAAAGACAATAATTACGCCAAGTTGCGCGTGACAGCCATTAACGCTCCATACAGTGTTCGTTTTGACTGGGCATATCAGACCGACACCGGTAATCCGGAACTGGCCAGGCCGCAGCATGACGATGGCTTTCTGAAGCGAACCTTAAATATCGGAATAATCAAGTAGGGATTAGATCCCGGAAATATGAGGTGATTGAAATGAAACGGATGAACTTACTGATAGCGATACTGATGACAAGCTTCCTTGCCAGTATCATTCCCGCCCGGGCTGAAATCGTGGGGGACGACCGGGCTATGGGGGGAAGATTTATAACCCCGGACAGGTATCTTGAAGTGGAAATCTGGACCGACAACAGCCAGTATTACCAGGGGGATGAGATAACCATATCGTTTCGGACGAATCGCGACAGTTATGTGGCGATATACAATATCGACACCCGTGGACATGTCAATCTGATATTCCCGACCAGCCCGGCTGAAAATGGCTGGGTGCAGGGAGGACGGACATACCGTTTGCCCGGAACATATGACTCTTACAGCCTGACGGTGCAGGGTCCGGCAGGAACGGAATATCTTCAGGCGGTGGCATCGCGAGAGCCGCTTCCGATACCGGCCTGGTATGACGGTTCCGGTCTGATTTGCGAAGAAGACCCCTATGACTTCATTGATTATATCAACTCCGAATTCTTCGGATGCGATTATGGTTGCCCGCGCGCGACCGATATGACATCCTTCACTATCAGAGAGTGGCATAATTATTATTTCCGACCGGTCTATGTCCATCGCTATCCCGACTGGAGTCTGTGCGGTTCGGTCTATATTGATTACCCTTTCGGTGCGACCATTTACATTGACGGCATTTATTGGGGAGTGGCGCCGCTTTTTATCCCCCGGATTTACTGGGGATATCATTTCATTACGATTTATGACCGCTGGGGACATTGCTGGGAAGACCGGATTCATGTGGTCAGATACAAATCGGTGGTGATTGATGAGACAATAGTGCGGACACGCCCCGGTGTAAAGTCGCGGTATCGTGAAGTTGAGAGAAGCGGCTTTCGTGATCCGGTGAAGCACGGCTACCCCGAGTTTCACAGGGAAGCAAAGATAAAGGAGAGTTATAAACCGGTGTCAAAGACCGGATTCCGGGAGCCGGTAACCAAGCCGGCGCGCGGTTACGACAGCCGTACCCGCGGCAATGGGGATTATAAGAGCGCTTCCAAGAAGAGCAGCGGCAGCTATGAAAATCATCGAACAGTGACAAAGCAATCGCCGGGAACCTATCGCAACCCTGATGGGAACAACTCCCGCAAACAGGGAGGCGCTCGCGTTTATGACGGGACAAAGAGCCGCAGCGACGGTGCCTCAAAGCGGTCCGGCGAGGCTCGTCAGTATGAAAGCAGGAAGAGCGGCGGCGGCGCCAAACAGGGCTCAAGCGGCAAAGTAAGCTCCCCGGCAAAATCCGCCCCTTCTAAGGAAAGTTCCGGCGGCAAGGGCAGCGGCAACAGCGGCGGCAGCAGTGGCTCTAAGAAGAAACGATAAATTAATTGTTGACTTGCAGGAGTGAATCTGTTAGAAGTTGCCAGCAGGTGAATCAATGAGAAGAGTGATTAGTATTATAATAGCGGCCGGCCTTCTTTCTGTGTCGGCCGCGCCGCTGGGGGCAATTGAGCGCAAAGAGGCAGATAAGGCTAAACCGGCACAGGTGGAAGGGACTAAACCAAAAGTAGAAACAACCAAGACAGAGCCGAAAAAGCCGGATGAACCAAAGCGCAAGAGCAAGCCGCAGTCGGGATATGACGACTTTATTGACAAAAATAATAACGGCATTGATGACCGCGCTGAAGTGCGAAAACCGAAGAGTCCCACCGACAAGAAAGCTCCGGAATCTAACATACCCAAGAAAAAGGGTGAGAAGAAATAACTAACTTCTCCCTGATTCAATTGAAGAATCAAGTCAAAGGGGCAGAAAATCTGGCTTGACTATTGCATTACAGCGTATAAATTATTTAGCACTCTGGCTTAGAGATTGCCAATTAGCGGCATTAAGTTATTGAATATTATTGAAGTATGGCATTTGATAATTTGGGACAAAGAGAATTAAGGGTTCTTCAGAACCTGGTGTTGCATTATATACAGACAGCCGACCCGGTCGGCTCGAGGGTGATTGCAAACAAGTACCGGATGGGGCTATCGCCGGCAACTATTAGAAACACGATGCAGGATTTGGAAGAGCTGGGACTGGTACGGCAGCCGCACACCTCGGCCGGGAGAATTCCGACTGATACCGGTTATCGGGTATTTGTTGACCTGCTGCTCAGGCCAGAGCCGCTGACCGAAGCCGAGCAGATGAAGATTAAAAGCATGATGGGGGGCGCCAACAGAGGTTTAGACGCCTTATTGACGCAGACAAGCAAGATTCTGGGGGAAATCTCAAGCCAGTTGGGGATCTCAATTTCACCCCGTTTTGAGGAAGGGGTGCTAACCCGAATCGACCTGATTCCGGTTTCAGATGGTCGCTTACTGGTAATTGTGGCGGTAAAATCCGGACTGGCTCGGACCATCTTGATGGAAGTGGAATCGGATATTGAAGTCGATGAATTGCGTCAAATGGAATCAATTCTTAACGAACGGTTGACAGGTCTCTCTCTGGGGCATATTCGCAAAACGGTCAGCGAGCGGCTGGCCGATACCTCCTGCTCACCGAGACTATTGAAACTTTTCCTGGATACCGATTCGGAAATCTGGAATGACCAGGGGGACGAGAAACTTCATTTCACCGGCGTCGATAAGCTCTTCAATCAGCCGGAATTTGCGGAGCGTTCCCGGCTGGCGGAACTGGTGCGCGTTCTGGAAGAGCAAAGCGGACTCATTGAAACGATTAAGACAAAGGCAATTGGGGAAGGCATTGTCATTACTATAGGTCGCGAGAATCAGATGACAGAAATGCAGAGCTGCTCGATAGTAGCATCAAAATATCAAGCCGGAAAAGTGACCGGCACGATAGGCATTATCGGGCCGACCCGGATGCCGTATTCCAAACTGGTATCTATTGTGGAGTATACCGCCCGGTCGCTGACCGAGGCGCTCTCCGATGAGAAAAAGGACAATGGATAAAGAAAAAGATATTGAGAAGAATAAATTAGAAGTGCCGGACGCGGAAATTGCGGCGGAGCAGAACTCCATTGAATCGGGGGCAACGAACGATGCGGAAACCGTAGGCGAAACGGTGACCGTGACGGCCGAGGCAGTAGAGAAAGAGTATCAGGAGAAGCTCAAGCAGATGGAGGACCGCTACCTTCGTCTGGCGGCGGAGTTTGACAATTACAAGAAGCGAATGGCCCGTCAGTACGAAGAGATGGTGCGGGCAGCAAACGAAGAAGTGCTGCTTCAGCTGCTGGAGTTGGCTGATAATTTCAGACGCGGATTGGATGCCGCGGAAAAAACTACGGAAGTGGAATCGCTCCGCAAAGGAACGGAACTGATTTACCAGCAGATGAATGAGCTTCTGAAGAGATTTGGGGTCGAGACAATTGCGGCGGTTGGCGAAAAATTTGACCCGAACTGGCATGAAGCGGTCATGCAGATGCCCTCGGAAAAATACGACGAGGGAACAATCATTCAGGAAATTACGAGCGGGTATAAAAGGCACGGGAAAGCGCTTCGGCATTCAAAAGTCGTCGTAAGCAGCGGCAAAAGGGTGTCGGGTGAATCTGGCGTCGAGGGATAACGGCGTCACGGAAATTGAAATCAGGAGTTAAGGAGCATACAAATGGGCAAGATTATCGGTATAGACCTGGGAACGACTAATTCATGTGTCGCCGTACTGGAAGGAAACGAACCGGTGGTGATACCGAATCAGGAAGGGGGCAGGACGACACCGTCAATAGTGGGATTCAGCAAAACCGGGGAAAGACTGGTGGGCGCTGCCGCCAAAAGGCAAGCGGTGACCAACCCGGAGAATACCGTCTTTTCTATCAAGCGGTTTATGGGACGTCGCCATGAGGAAGTGCACTCGGAGGAAAAACTGGTGCCGTATAAAGTGGCATCGGACGGCAAAGGCGAAGTCGTGGTGGTTGCCGGTGGAGAGCGGTATGCGCCGCCGCAGATTTCGGCTATGATTCTTCAGGCGTTAAAGAAGACCGCGGAAGACTATCTGGGGATGGAAGTGACGCAGGCGGTGATAACGGTGCCGGCATATTTTAATGACTCGCAGCGTCAGGCGACCAAAGACGCCGGCAAAATTGCCGGACTGGAGGTCTTGCGGATAATAAATGAGCCGACCGCGGCATCCCTGGCGTATGGACTGCACAAGAAGAAAAACGAAAAGATTGCAGTCTATGACCTCGGAGGCGGCACGTTTGATATTTCAATATTGGAGTTGGGCGACGGGGTCTTTGAGGTTCGTTCCACCAATGGAGATACCCATCTGGGGGGCGACGATTTTGACCAGCGGATAATGGACTGGATGGCGGATGAATTCAAGCGGTCGCACGGGATAGATTTACGGCTCGACCGGATGGCCTTGCAGCGGCTGAAAGAAGCGGCGGAGAAAGCGAAATGCGAGCTTTCGACCACAATGCAGACCAACATAAATTTGCCGTTCATAACCGCCGACCAGAGCGGACCGAAACATCTCGACCTGACTTTATCGCGCGCCAAACTGGAGCAGCTGGTTGATGACCTGCTACAACGTACGGTGGCGCCCTGTCGCCGGGCGCTGGAGGATTCCGGATTGGCGGCAAATCAGATTGATGAGGTGATTCTGGTCGGAGGACAGACCCGGATGCCGAAAGTGCAGCAGCTGGTGCGGGACTTATTTGGCAAAGAACCCCACAAAGGAGTCAATCCGGATGAAGTGGTGGCGATAGGCGCGGCGATACAGGGAGGAGTGCTTTCGGGTGATATGAAGGATATTGTTCTTCTTGACGTAACTCCGCTGTCCCTGGGAATCGAGACCCTGGGGGGAGTGATGACACGTCTGATAGAGCGGAACACGACCATTCCTACCCGCAAAAGCCAGATATTTTCAACGGCAACAGACAATCAGACCGCGGTCAGCATCCATGTCCTGCAGGGAGAAAGGCAGATGGCGCTGGATAACCGAACATTGGGGCGGTTTGACCTGGTGGGAATTCCCCCGGCGCCGCGCGGAATGCCACAGATAGAAGTTTCTTTCGATATCGACGCCAATGGTATTGTGCATGTCTCGGCAAAGGATTTGGGCACAGGAAAAGAGCAATCGATAAGGATTCAGGCATCATCAGGTTTGTCAGAGCAGGAGATTGACAAGATGGTGAAAGACGCTGAGGCGCACGTCGAGGAAGATAAGAAGAAAGAATCCCTGGTGCGAGCGCGCAATGAAGCCGACCAGCTGATATACAGTACGGAAAAGACGCTAAAAGACTACGGTGACAAAGTCACCGAAGAAGACAAGAAAGCGATCCGGGAAAAACTGGAAAAACTCCAGGCGACTCTTTCATCAGATTCGGCGGAGAGCATAAACCAGGCGAAAGAAGAGTTGCTCAATGCCTCTCACAAAATAGCCGAAGAGATTTATAAGCAGGCTTCAGCGGCGCAATCGTCACCGGGCGCCGGGTCTGCGGCAACAGAACCGGGCACGGCGGGGAGTTCGTCGGGCGGTAAAGAAGGCGCGGTCGATGCCGATTTCGAGGTGGTTGACGACAAAGACAAATAAGCCGTTTGGATTGGTTTTACACATTCAGATGACAATTGACTAATGGCTAAGCGAGACTATTACGACGTTTTAGGCCTTTCGCGGTCGGCGGAGGAAGAGGAGATAAAATCAGCCTACCGTAAAATGGCGTTGAAATATCATCCCGACCGCAATCCCGGCAGCAAAGAAGCGGAAGAAAAATTCAAAGAAGCGACCGAAGCGTATGAAGTGCTGAAAGACCGCGAAAAAAGGGAACGGTATGACCAGTTCGGGCATGCCGGTCTGGGAAGCGGCGGCGGTTATGGAGCGTACGATTTCGGCGGTTTTGATATCAGCGATGCGCTCCGGGCATTCATGCGGGATTTCGGCGGATTCGGTTTTGAGGAATTCTTCGGGGGCGCCGGGCGACACGAAAGAGTGAATCGGGGCGAAGACCTGCGGGCGCGAATCTCCTTGACCCTGGAAGAGATTGCCACCGGTGTGGAGAAGACAATAAAAGTGCGGCGCTTCGAGAGCTGCGGAGAATGCAGCGGCTCCGGACTGGCGCCCGGGGCATCGGAGAAAAGCTGCCCGGAATGTCACGGCAGCGGGCAGGTGCGAAGCATGCATCGGACATTTCTGGGAACAATTCAGCAGGTGCGAACCTGCGGCAGATGTGGAGGCGACGGAAAAATAATCTCCAATCCCTGTCCGGCGTGCGATGGGGAAGGGCGAGTGCGACAGGTATCAACCGTCAAAGTGAAAATTCCTGCCGGGGTTTCCGCTGGAAATTATATGACGCTGGAAGGGCAGGGAAATGTTGCGCGGGGACGGGGAAAATCCGGAAATCTGCTGCTCATATTCGATGAGAAAGAGCATGATATCTTCACCCGGCAGGGAGACAGTATCATCTGCCAGATTCCAATATCATTTACGATAGCGGCGCTGGGAGGCGAGATTTCCGTTCCGACATTGAACGGAAATCATACACTGAAAATACCGTCGGGGACGCAGAGCGGGAAGGTTTTTCGGTTGAAGGGCAAAGGGATTCCCCGGCTGAATGGCGGGGGAGTCGGTGATGAGCTGGTGCAAGTCGCAGTATGGACACCGACAGAATTGTCGGCAGAGGATAAGAAACATCTGGAATCGCTGAACCGGTCGCCCCATTTTAAACCACCCCGGAGCGACCGTTCATTCTTTCAGAAGCTGAGGGAATCGTTGGGGATTTGATATGGAGGTCCGAGGTAAGGCGGAGAAGAGATATTATGAAGTCTCTCTCAAGGTTTCGCGGGAGCGGCAGGACCGGGTTTGCGACTATATAATCGAAAACCTTGCGGGCGGAGTAGTGATTGAGGATGTGGAAGATGAAAGTGAAGTGGGGCTGAAATTCTATGTGCCTGAAGAAAAGGGGATTCACTTCAAAAAGGAGTTGGCTGATTTCGTTTTCGGAGAAACCGATTCCCGCGGCGCGGGTCCGGAAGCGATTAGAAGTCGTCTGATAGCCGATATCGAGTGGGTTCAGGCATACAAGGAGTCGATTCAGGCGGTGACGGTGGGAGATATATATATCCGTCCCCCTTGGAAAGATGCGCCGGGTAAAGAGTTTATTGATATTATTATTGAGCCTAAAATGGCGTTCGGAACCGGCAGCCATGAAACTACCCGATTATGCCTGGCGGAGATAAACAAACATTTTCGCGCCGGGCAGAGGCTGTTTGACCTTGGCTGCGGCTCCGGCATTCTCTCAATACTGGCGGCGAAAAAAGGGGCGCAGCGAGTTAAGGGCGTCGATATAGATGTCACCGCCGTGGCTAACGCCAGAGAAAACATCGTCATTAATAACGTTGCCGATAAAATTGAAATAGAATTCGGCTCGATAGAAAAAGCCCGCGATGATGCGCCGTATGATTTCCTGGTGGCAAATCTCATCAAGAGCTCAATAGTTGACCTTTATGATATAATCAGGGAGATGGTCGTTTCCGGCGGAATTATCGTTCTGTCTGGACTGCTTCTCCAAGATAGAGAAGATATTGACCTGATGTTGCGGACAGAGGGGGACGGAAAATTCGAAGCTCATCAGGATGGGCAATGGTTAGCCTATACCATATTTAAGAGATGATTCCGATTTTCTACGCGCCGCCGGAGAATCTCCGGGAAGAGCTAATCGAACTTCCAGCTGAAGAAGGACATCACTTGCGCCGGGTGATGCGCCTCGGCAAGAGTGACGCCGTTATAATCATCGATGGGGCAGGTACAGCATATAAGGGAGAGGTGGACCATTTCGAGGGGGAAAGAGTCTTCTGCCGCTGGTTTTCACAGCTGCGCAATTTCGGGGAGCCGCACTTTCAAATTACACTGGCGGCAGGCTTATCAACCGGTTATAAATTTGATGAAGTAGTGCAAAGAGGGACTGAAATCGGGGTGGCGCGATTCATCCCGGTTATAACCGCCAGGTCGAAAATAAAGATTGACGACGAGGAAACGGCGCAGAAAAAGATAGCCAGATGGCGCAAAGTGGCGCTGGCGGCAGCCAAACAGTGCGAGCGCTCATTAATTCCGAAAATCGAGGACGTGATGAATCTTGAGGAAGTTTTCGACAGAAGCAGAATTCCGGGTCGGATTTTACTCTTTGCCCCCACGGAAGACGCACAAACGTTAGACCGAATTGATTTCACTGAAGAAGGGAAACGGTTCCACAACTTTACGCTTCTGACCGGTCCCGAATCGGGATTCAGCCGGGAGGAGCTGGAACTGGCAAGAGAGAAGGGGGCGGCGATAATATCGCTGGGAAAGAGAATTCTCCGAACTGAGAATGCCGGACCGACCGCAGCGGCAGTGGTTATGTATCTGTTAGGGGAGTTCAAATAGAGGGGTATCCTGCCGATAATCAGTACAATGGCAGAGTTACCGTTTTACATTTTGGTCTTGGTTCTGGGAGTGACCGTTGGGTCATTTCTGAATGTGCTGATTTATCGGCTTCCGCGGAACCTTCCGTATATTGCCGGCCGGTCGTTTTGTCCCTCCTGCAAGAGCCGGATAAAATTTTACGACAATATTCCCCTGCTCAGTTATCTGATTCTGCGTGGCCGATGCCGCTCCTGCAATGCCCCGATTTCTTTCCGCTATCCGCTGGTGGAATTACTTAACGGCGCCGCTTACCTTTTCTTCATTAGTCATTTTGGCTTAACGCCGAGTGCCGCCGTTTATGCGGCGCTGTCTTCAATACTAATAGCCATATTCTTCATTGACCTGGAGTTTCAGATTATCCCGGACCGGCTGACAATACCGGGAATGGCCCTGGGGTTGGGGGCATCATTTCTTCCCGGCGGTATAGGGATAGTCGCTTCCATTATCGGGCTGCTGGTTGGAGGAGCGGCTTTGTACCTTGTAGCGCTTCTGGGAGATTGGCTGTTCAAGAAGGAAAGTATGGGCGGTGGTGATATAAAAATGGCGGCGATGCTGGGAGCATTCCTGGGGTGGCAGAAGGTACTTTTGATGTTCATCGGAGCGGCGGTAATCGGTCTGGTTATGGCGATAGTCTGGATGATGTTATCGCGCCGGGTGCGCCG
>JBFMEF010000193.1 GCA_040753495.1 Candidatus Zixiibacteriota bacterium | reverse complement strand
AGAATCAGAAAGAGAGAGAAAAACCGCTTATTTTCAAGGTGTCGGGAGTACGACTCCGTTCCTTAAACCGTATCGGCTCCATCTATTTTCTCCAACCCGATATTTTCAACACTCTGGGACTGGTCGAGGAGATAAATCTTGATAAAAGGATAACGACAATTTCGCTGGGGTATTCCTGGACAGTCGAGGATTCGGTCGGGGTAACCTGGGAATCCAGTTTCGCTTTTGATTCACTTGCCCTGCCGCCTGATTGCAGGGTCAACTCAGATTTCTGTGATGCCTCAACACGGCACCTTAAGGCCGAGAACGGTCTGAATTCAATCATTCGGCAGGAGGTTCGTTCCTGTCAGGTTTCGCCGGAGCAATTCCCGACATTGCGCGATTATCGCAAGCAGGTCAGCGATTGTCTTTCAAAACAGGTGAAATTCATTCGCAGATAATTATCCTGAGATTAATCCGCCGGTTGCCTGACGTCTCACGGCGCCGCCGTCGGCGTCTTTTCTCTTTTTATCTGCCATAACCTCCAGTAAGTATATACTACCGGAATAATTTCAAGCGTCAGAAAAGTAGAACTGATAAGCCCGCCGACCATCGGGGCGGCGATACGTTTCATGACATCGGCGCCGGTGCCGGTCGCCCAGAGAAGCGGCACCAGCCCTATCATGGTTGTCCCGACCGTCATCAGTTTTGGCCGCACCCGCATCACGGTCCCCTCCATATGCGCCCAGATAATATCATTCAAATCCCGCACCTTGCCGGCCCTTTTTCTTTTTTCATAGGCATGGTCAAGGTAAAGTATCATAACAATGCCGGTCTCTGTTGCCAATCCAACCAGCGCGATAATTCCGACCAGGGTCGCCGTGGAATAATTGTAACCGAGGAAATACATCAGCCAGATTGACCCGACCAGAGCAAACGGCACCGACGCCAGAACTATCAGCGTTTCCGTAAAATTCCGAAAGTTGAAATATAGAAGTATGATCACCAGTATGAAAGTCAGCGGTATGACAACTTTCATCCTGCGGCCCATCTCTTCCAGAAGTTCATATTGTCCGGTCCATTTGAGATGATACCCGGCCGGAATAGAAAGTTCCTTTGCCACCACCTCTTTGGCTTCATCGACATATCCGCCAATATCCCGCTGACTCTGGTCCATATCGACATAGACATACCCGACCAGCATTCCATCCTCGTCTTTTATCATAGGCGGTCCGGTGACCACTTTTATATCGGCGATCTGCCCCAGCGGAATTGCCGGCGCTCCTTCCGGAATCTGAAAAGGGGAACCGACATTCCCGGCTGACATCGAAGTCGAGCCGGTCATTGATGGCGCCGACATGGTTCCCACATTGCCGGTCGGGGGTCCGCCCCGTCGGCTGCCTCCCGCCTTGTTCATATCCCCCATCTGCGCCCAGACCCGGTATCCGTCATCAATATTATTGCTCGCCAGCAGCGGCGATTCAGTGAAACCCTCATACCCCATCCCCGGCATTGCCGCCCCGGTATTCTCCCCTTTCGGGGACGGCAATGGCACCAGCACCTCGCGCAGACGCTCTATATTCTGCCTCAGGTCGCGCGGATACCGCACATTGATGGTGAAGCGATTTCGGCCTTCAATCGTTGTCTCTATCGGCATTCCTCCGATAGCAGTCTCGATGACGTCGTTGATATCACCAATAGTCAAACCGTATCGCGCCAGGGCATCCCGGTCAGGAATAATATCGATATAGAAGCCGCCGGTGTTGCGGTCAGAGTAGACCGACCTCGTCCCGGGGATTTTCGAGAGCGCCTTTTCCAGTTCCAATCCGATACCTTCGATAACATTGAGGTCGCTTCCGAAAATCTTCACGCCAATAGGCGTCCTGATACCGGTGGAGAGCATATCGATACGAGTTTTGATAGGCATCGTCCAGGCATTGGTCCACCCGGGAAACTGCATCGCCTTGTCGAATTCCGCCATTAATTCCTCCCAGGAGATTGTTCTCTTGTCGGGCCAGAGCGGACGGAAAATCTTCTTCAAAAATTCCGGCGCCCATCCCGAGTACCATCTCTCCTGCGGTATTTTGCGCCACTCTTCCCGCGGCTTAAGTTGCACAACTGTCTCCAGCATGCTCAATGGCGCCGGGTCGGTGGCGGTTTCGGCGCGCCCCGCTTTGCCATAAACTGAAACTACCTCCGGGAATGATTTTATCACCCGGTCCTGGTACTGCATATACTGCTTTGCCTGTTCGATAGAAATATTGGGGAAGGTGGTGGGCATATACAGCACATCCCCTTCATTGAGCGGCGGCATAAACTCGGAGCCGATTTTGGGAATCATCGGAATCGTGGCAGCAATTGCCACCAGCCCGATAGCGATAGTCGATCTCGGATTCCGGAGCGCTACAAAAACGAACGGTTTATATAACTTAATCAGGAATTTCGATATCGGATGTTCCGATTCATGCCTGATTTTCCCTCTGATAAAGAGGGTCATCAGCGCCGGCGCTAACGTTATGGCGACAATCGCCGCAAAGAACATGGCAAATGTTTTGGTGTACGCCAGCGGCTTGAAAAGCCGTCCCGCCTGACCGGTCAGAGCGAAAATAGGCAGGAAGGCAATCGTGATTATCAGAAGGGCATAGAATATCGAGGGACCGACTTCTTTTATCGCCGCTATGATGACTTCCTTTCGGTCGGCTTTGCTGCCTGCCTTTTCCAGGCGCTTATGGGCGTTCTCCACCAGCACAATGCTGGCATCAACCATCGCCCCGATGGCTATGGCGATTCCGCCGAGGCTCATAATGTTGGAATTAATTCCCAGAATATGCATTGGGATAAAAGCCAGCGCCACCGCCACCGGAAGCACAATAATCGGCACCAGCGAACTTCCGAAATGAAGCAGAAAAATAATAATAACCGCTGCCACCACGATTCCTTCCTCCAGAAGACTGTTTCTCAAAGTATGAATGGCGCGATTAATCAGACTGCTGCGGTCGTAAACCACCTTGAACTCAATGCCTTCCGGAAACGACGGTTTTATCTCATCCACTTTCTTTTTAACGCGGTTGATTACATCGAGAGCATTCTCGCCGTACCGCATTATGACAATCCCGCCGACCGCTTCTCCGATACCATCCAGGTCGCCTGCTCCGCGACGGATATCGGGACCGTACGAAACCTTCGCTACCTGTGTAAGATAAATCGGCGTACCGGAGGGGCTATTCCCCAGGCTTATTCTCCGTATCGACTCCAGGTCATTAATATATCCCCGGCCGCGGACAAAATACTCACGGCCCGACATTTCCACCACCCGCCCGCCGACATCATTGTTGCTTCTCCGGACTGCGCGAGTGACATCCTGAATGGAGAGCCCATAGGCGCGAAGTCTCTCCGGGTCAACTTCAACCTGATACTGTTTCTGAAACCCGCCGATACTGGCAACTTCAGCAACTCCCGGCACCGACGATAACGCATATCGTAAGTTGAAGTCCTGGAAGGTGCGAATGTCGGCGAGGTCATTCTTGCCGGAGGTATCGACCAGCGCGTACTGAAAAACCCAACCGACCGAGGTGGCATCCGGTCCCAGAGTCGGCGAGACACCGGAGGGTAAACGGTTTTCAATCTGCTTCATGAATTCCAGCACCCGGCTGCGCGCCCAGTAGATATCAGTCCCCTCTTTAAAAATCACATAGACAAACGACATCCCGAACATCGAATACCCCCGCACATCGGTGACCCCCGGCGCCGACAGTAGCGATGATACAATCGGGTAGGTCACCTGGTCTTCAACCAGGTCGGGACTTCGCCCCATCCATTCGGTAAAAACAATCACCTGGGCATCGGAGAGGTCGGGGATAGCATCGAGAGCAATATTATTGATAGAATATATCGCGCCGGCGACGGCGAAGAGAGTCCCGATAATCACCACAGCAATATTGCGCGCGCAGAAATCTATTATACCGCGAATCATCTGATAACTTCTCCAGTTGCGTCAGTTCCTAATCCCGACTCCCGTCGGGGCGAGAACTGACGCCGATTTAAACTACTCCTTCCGTTCATTTCCCGTGCCCTTCATGCCCGCCGGCCTGCGCCGCCCCCATTCCGGATATCGCCGCCTGCAAACGGCTCTCCGAATCTATCAGGAAATTGGCGCTGGTTACAACCTCTTCCCCCTCATGCAATCCTTCCAGAATCTCCACCCGGTCATCGGAACGCCTTCCGACTTTGAGCATCCGCGGTTCGAAGTGTGTTTGATTGTGAACCACAAAGGAATACTGCATCTCGCCGGCGTCGATAACGGCATCGGCCGGAACGGTCAGCGCCATACTGGCGCCATCGGACAATTGAACATCACCATACATACCGGGTTTAAGTGTCATCCCTGAATTCTCAAACTCCATCCGCACTTTCAGAGTCCGTGTCGTGGACGAAACCGAGGGATATATGAAACTAATCCGGCCCGCAAACTCTTTATCCGGATATGCCGCCAGCTGCAATCTCCCTTTCTGTCCCACCCGAATCCGCGAAAAATCGCTCTCGAAAACATCCGCTATTACCCAGATTCGGCTCAGGTCGGCAATTGTCAGCAAGGTTTGCTCAGGTGAAACATATGCCCCCTGTACTACATTTTTCTCCATCACATATCCGGAAAAGGGCGAGCGAAGCGCTATCTCGGACAGCGGTGATGACGACTTCTCAATCTGTCCTATCTCATCATCGGATAATCCCAATAACCGCAGCCGGTCGCGGGCGGCATTCATAACCTGCCGGCGAATCCGCGCCAGTGATGTATCATTTCCCGCTTTATTCACCATCTCCCGTGAGGCAATATAATCCTGCCCGGCTGAAAAGAGGTCCTGGCTGTATATCGTAAGAAGAATCTCCCCCTCTTTGACAAACTGCCCTTCCTGATTGACATATAATTGCTGCACCCAGCCGCCGGCGCGGACGTTTATTCGCGCCAGCCTGGTTTCATCCGGCGCAACATATCCGACCAGTTTCAGTCCGCCACCCAGACTTGTCCGTTCCGCATTGGCGGTCTTGATTCCTATCAGATGAAGTCTCTTCGGCTCTATCGTAACCGAGACTAACCCCGGAACGTTGCCCTCGTCACCCGACATCTGGTGTCCCTCATGCCCGGCGCCGGCATCGATCTTCTCCATATACATTCCACACTTAGGGCAATCACCGGGCGCATTCGATATTACTTCCGGATGCATCGGGCAGGTGAACTGCGGCGGCGTATCCGGCATTATCTCAAGATTCATTCCGCATACCGGGCACTTCCCCGGCGTATCGGAAACAACCTCCGGGTCCATCCAGCAGTAGTACTGTCCCGGCTTTGCCTTGAAAACAGCGGCGCTGTCGCCGACCGCAGCAGACGTCTCCCCTTTATGCTCTTCGGCAATCTCTTTCCCTTCGGCATTGATTGGCACCAGGCTCATCCCGCAAATCGGGCAGTCCCCCGGTTGATTGCTGATATAGGTCGGATGCATCGGGCAATGGTACTGCGCCGCTTTCGCCTCACTTCCGGCCCAGGGCGACAGACCCAAAAATCCCAAAAGCATCACCACCGCGAATACCGATAGCGCTCCTAATATCCCCCACCGTACAATCGCCATGGTGTGGGTGTATGGTGGCGCCGTCTCTTCCCCTTCCGGAAGCGGCTCCTCTTCAAATATGTCATAGTGTTCTTTATCTGCCATAATAGACCTCTATCTTTCCAATTTCATTTCTCAATCTGATATTCTGATGTATTTTTATTGCGCCGTCAGGTGTCCGACCTGGTCGGAATCCAGAACTTGTGTTGGAAAACCCGCGGTTCCGATCCATAAGAATCTTTTCTCATCGTTCACCCCCCACCTCCACAAAATATTTCTCTGCCTCGGCCATTGTGGACGCCAGCTCATTCGCAATCTGATGCACCACTATCTTATCCCGATAGATGGCTGAGGCATAATTCAATAACGTCTGGAATGACGAGCGGTTCGCGGCGTATCCCGCAAAGGCGCTCTTGAGCGCCTGCTCCGAAGTTGGTATTATCATCTCTCGGTAGATTCTTAATGATTCCTGCAATCGTTGCGCGCGGTGTAATAATGAACGAAGCCGCGCCTCGATATCTTTGCGCAACTGACGGGCTTCCGAATCGACACTCTCGCTCATCGCTTTCATAGACTCCGACATTTTTCCTTGCTGACGGCGCGAAAATATTGGAAGCGATAGTGTCGCCTGCACCCCAATCATATTGTCTCGCTTTTCCATTTCGCTGTCGGCGCGGAAACCGTAACTGCCGGAAAGATTAAGCATCGGCCAGCGCATCCGGTTCGCCGCTTTCGCCGAAAATTGATATGATTCCGAGAGATATGCCAGCCTCCGCAGCGGTGGGTAATTCTCTTCCGCCTGCGCCAGCCACGTCTCGGCGCTATCCGGGATAATCGCGAACTCGGGCGATTCTATTGTGCCAATTTCGGTATTGATATCCGCCCCGCGAAGAGAATTGAGGTCGAAGCGGGCTTCATCAAGCAACTGCTTCGCCGAGAGAATTTCAGTTTCGATACGCCACAGGTCCGACTGCGCCGCCAGCAAATCCTCCTGCGTTCCTTGATTGCTCCGAAGTTTCGCCGATGCCGCTTCCGCCACCTGCTCCGCAATCTGACGTTGGCCTTCCAGTTCCTTCAATATCTCATTCTGATAATAGAAGTTGTAATAAGCCATTCTCGCCGCCACCACCATCTCTCGCTCCACCTCCTCGCGCGTTTTCCCCTCCGCTTCCGCTTCTGCCTTCGCCGCTTTCGACTCCAATCCCTTGTATCCGGAGTACGGAATATCCTGGCTTAAGCCCAGCATCTTCATTGTCATCATATCCTCTTTGAAATCAAGTGAGGTCGGAAGGTTCTGCACTCCCAGCATCAGCATCGGGTCATTCCACGCCCCGGCCGAGGCCGCCTTTTCCCGCGCCGATTTCTCCATCAACCGCGCCGCCGCCACCCGGTCGTTATGTGCCAGAACTTCAGTTACGACTCGATTCAGAGTCAAACTATCCGCGGCGCTTACCAAACCCGGCAGAATCATTGCGATTATAATTAAGACCGATTTCATACTCCCGTACTATGTCAAATCCCATGCCAAAAGCGGTAAATAGCATAAGACAATGATATACAACAATATATCAATACGGACTCTGGATTTGATTAGTCGATTATTGAAGAATATTAATCAGTAGGGAAAGAGGTCGTAGAATATTATCTACTTACCGAAGGTCGAAACCCTTGCGGTTTCGATATAATTATCCGTTGCGACCAGCCAAATTCCGTGCGCGGCTCCGCCTTAAGCGGAGTCCACATCTGCCCGTAGACTCCTTCAACAGCTGTGTCAGGAACCCCTTTCGTCCCCCCCTCACCCCTTCACTATCTTTCTGTACCTATTCCGCCTGTTCTTCATGAAATCCCCACCCAGCTCCTTCCGGTGCCACTCCTCGTACTCCTGGTAATTCCCTTCGAAGAAGCGAACTTTCCCCTCCCCTTCGAAAACCAGCACATGCGTGCAAATCCGGTTCAGGAAAAACCGGTCATGGCTTATCACCATCACACAGCCGTTGTAATTCAGAATCGCTTCCTCCAGCATCCGAAGCGTATTCACGTCGAGGTCATTGGTTGGCTCATCCAGGAGAAGCAGATTCCCTCCCAGTTTCAGCACCTTCGCCAGATGACACCGGTTCCGCTCTCCCCCCGACAACTGTCCCGCCGTTTTCTGCTGGTCGGCTCCTTTGAACCCAAACCACGACAGATACTGCCGCAGCGGCACGGC
Source organism: Candidatus Zixiibacteriota bacterium (assembly GCA_040753495.1). Lineage (NCBI taxonomy): Bacteria > Pseudomonadati > Candidatus Zixiibacteriota > Candidatus Zixiibacteriota bacterium. The sequence continues at coordinate 3,281 of JBFMEF010000193.1, read as the reverse complement.
CCGTTTCCCCAGTACCACCTCATCTTTCCCTTCGCCGACTTCTTCCAGAAGCGGAATATCCCCGGCCAGACTTCCCCGCTCCTGGTCAACATATGATATCTTCACTGTGGCGCCCAGTTTGACCTCACCGCTGTCCGGTTTCTCCTGTCCGGTAATCAGTTTGAATAAAGTCGTTTTCCCGGTCCCGTTCGGTCCCACCAGCCCGACTATTGCCGAGCGCGGCACGATAAAACTCAAATCCGAAAAGAGAAGATTTTTCCCGTACGATTTCGCCACATTCTTGAACTCCAGCACCTGCGCTCCCAGTTCCGGTCCCGGCGCTATCTGAATCACCGAGCCATCCTCCTTGCCTGCCGCTGTCTCCCGCGCTACCAGCTGCTCGTACTCAATCAGACGGTTCCGCGATAACTCATGCCGCTCTTTGTTGCTCATCTTTATCCAGGCCAACTCTCGCGCCAGCGCCTTGGCGCGCGGCGAATCTTTCTTCTCATCCGATGCCAACTTCCCTAATTTCTGCTCCAGCCAGGAGGAATAATTCCCCTCGTACGGTATCCCTCGGCCGCTTTCCAGCTCCAGAATCCACTTGGTGATATTGTCCAGGAAATATCTGTCATGCGTCACAATTATCACTGTCCCGGGGTAATCCCGTAACTGCTCTTCCAGCCAATCGACTGTTTCGGCATCGAGATGGTTGGTCGGCTCATCGAGCAGAAGTAAATCGGGCTGCTCCAAAAGCGCCTTGCAGAGCGCCACACGGCGGCGCTCCCCGCCGCTCAATGTTCCGACAACTCTATCGTCGTCCGGCAGACAGAGGGCATCGCTCGCCACTGCCAGCTTCTGGTCCAGATTCCAGGCATCCGAGGCATCCAGTTTATCCTGAAGTTCCCCCATACGGTCCATCGCCTTTTGCATCTCCTCATCCGAGAGCGGCTCGGCTAATTTTTCTGTCAGCGCATTGTATTCCTTCAATTGCGCCATCGTCTCGGAAAACGCCTGCTCCAGAGTCTGACGAACTGTCAGTTTGTCATCCAGAATTGGTTCCTGAAGCACTATCCCGGCCCGGTAGTTGCCGATTATCTCTGCTTTCCCTTTGAATTCATCATCGAGCCCGGCCATTATCCGAAGCACTGTCGATTTGCCGGAACCGTTCTCTCCGACAATTCCGATTTTCGCCCCCGGGAAAAACGAGAGGTAGATATCTTTGAGCACCTGTTTTTGCCCGTAGAATTTATTCAGCCCCAGCATCGTAAATATATATTGCTCCGCCATTCTCGCTCCTGAATTATGGTTGAATTGGCAATTTACGGGAGAGAGGAACGTTGCACAAGCGGAAAGGTGTACCTTAATAATTTTGCGGAGTCTTGGTTTCGTCAGGTCTTAGGCTCCTGTTTCAAACGGGAGGCGTGACCTGACGACATCACTTGGTGCCCCACCGTCCTGGTCGCTGCGGCGACTTGCGGTGAGATGCTCATAGTGCAATCATCTTGTAAGAACCCACCCCAAGGGGTGGGGCACCGAGGGCACAAGGGGAAAGGTGATTTCGCCCTTTGAGTAGGTTCCGACGTTCCATAAATCTTGCGACCGTTCCGTCAGGTCTTAGGCTCGACGCCAGTCGAGGCGAGACCTGACGGTCTCTTTCAGCGGTGTCTAAGATCCCTTCCTGACTCAGATCATTTCACCCAGGAAATGATTGACCTCCGCCCCCTTCCCCCTTACCTTATCCCTTGAAACTCAAGGGAGTTAAAGAAATACCGAAATTGTCCGATAGAGATATCGTATGGATAACGACTTCCTGCTAAAAGAATTTCAGCAAATCGATACGCCGCCGGTGACGACTGCCCCGCCGCTGCGCCAGCGCAAGAAAAAACCGCTCTGGCGCGAATATTTCGAGGTGATTCTCATCTCGCTGGGCGCCGCTATCTTCCTCCGCCTCTTTGTCGTCTCCGCCTACCGTGTCGATTCGTCATCCATGGAAGATACTCTCTTTGAGGGCGATTATATCTTTGTCAACAAACTGGCATACTCTTTCGGCTCGCCTAAAGAGGGGGATATTGTGGTATTCCAGTCCCCCCTCAATCCGACCAAAGAGTATATCAAAAGAATCGTGGCTCTTCCGGGGCAGACGGTGGAAGTCGTCGACAAGGTGATTTACGTGGATAACCGTCTGGCGGAAATCTACCCCCATATGAAAAACAGTGACCCGAAAATTCTTCCGATGCAGTTATCGTTCCGCGATAATTTCGGGCCTATCCAGGTTCCCGCCGGCGAATATTTTGTCCTCGGGGATAATCGTGATGAAAGCCAGGACAGCCGCTTCTGGGGATTTTTGCCCAAAGACAAAATCCGCGGCAAAGCCCTCTTTGTTTACTGGTCCTGGGTTCCCGACCCGAAATCGCCTAAATGGAGTTTCCCCTACATCCATTCCGTCGTTCAGATGGGATTTTACTTTATAAGTAATTTCCCCTCCAAGACCCGCTGGGAGCGCCTTTTTGCCGCGCTCTGAGCATGTCGCTATCGCTTTATATCCATTTCCCTTTCTGCGCCAACCTCTGCGGCTACTGCGATTTCTATAAGACCACTTATCATACCGAGCAGGAGCAGATTTATCTCGAAGCTCTTCGGACCGAATTGCGCCTGGCGGCATATGATATTCCCACCGAATCTCGCTTATTGGATACGATTTACATCGGCGGCGGCACCCCCTCCCTTGCCAGTTTCCAATTCCTTCGCGACCTTCTTGATGACATCAATAAATATTTCCGGCTTTCCCGCGACCTCGAATTCTCTTTCGAAATAAATCCCGAATCGCTCGACAGCGAAAAATTACTATTCCTTCAAAAACTGGGAGTGAATCGCCCTATATTCGGAATTCAGAGTTTCAACTTGCGCCTTCTCAAGACTCTCGACCGCAAACATAAACTTGAGGATTCTTTTCGGGCGGTATATCTTGCCCGCGCCCTCGGTTTCGCCAATTTCGGCGTCGATATGATTTTCGGCCTGCCGCGGCAGTCGGCGAAATTACTCTCCGATGATTTGAATCAGGTAATCGCTCTTGAGCCGCCCCATATTTCGTACTACCAGTTGACTGTCGAGAAAGGCACTCCGCTGGAGCAGAAAGTCACCGCCGGCAATCTCCGCCTCCCCGATAACGACCTGATGGCCGCCATGTACCGCGGTATCAACGAAGAGATGAAAAAGCATGGCTATTTTCGGTATGAGGTTTCTTCTTTCGCCCGTGCCGGTTTCGAATGCCGCCACAATCTCCGCTACTGGGAGGGAGG
>JBFMEF010000192.1 GCA_040753495.1 Candidatus Zixiibacteriota bacterium | reverse complement strand
CTGGCATATTACACCTGTTATATGATTCCTTAAAAAAAAGAGCTTTATCTCCTTTTCGGCAGAAATATATAACATCTGTTATATCTTGTCAAGTGTTTTTTGTATAAATTTATTGCATTTGTTATAAGTGATTGCTATTTATTGGAGTAGTGTTGTCGGAAAACCTTAAAAGATTGATGAATCTTAGAGGTGTGAATCAGGTTGAGTTAGCCAAAAGGGCCGGCATGAGCCAGCCAGCCATCAGCATGATTCTGGCCGGTAAGCGGCAACCTCTCGCGACTCAGATTGAGAAGCTTGCTACCGCTTTGCATGTCACCACCGACGAGCTCCTCAAGGGAGAGCCGCCAGCAATTCCGAAGAAGGTCGACCAGCTCCCCTCCGACCTCAAGGAACTCCTCGACCTGTATATGGCTCTGCCGGAAGGCGACTGGAGAAAAAAAGCGATTCATGAGATATTGGGTATCAAGAAACAGCCGAAGAAAGAGTGACCGCCAAGAGATAGACAAATTGACCGTCCTGTCTGATTTTACCTCTCAAAAACTACTCACCGCAGGAGGGCTCAATGAGCAAGAAACTATCTCGGAAAGGGCGGCAATTCCTGATGGCATTCCTCAGGGCCGGCAGGAGAGACCAGAAGCGAGTAATTAACCTATTGAAAGGTAAGGGAGGGCGAAGATGAGACAACTACAAAAGAACCAGAAGATAATTCTTCTGGTCGTCGGGGCGCTGCTGTTGTTCACATTTTTGTTCCCTCATTACGCTTTATATGTTCCAACGGAGAATGGCGCGTGTCTTCGGCGCATTGCCTACATCGGGATTCATTCTATATTTGAACGCCAGCCCATTGGATATAATTATGGATATCAAGAAACGCTTCCTGACATTGACTATAGATTTACTTATTTCCAAATAATTGTCATAGTTCTCTTGGGGCTGATTGCCATTTCAGCATCCAAGAAAGATGATGGAGGACGCATATGAATATCTCTTTAAAAAGTCGGTGGGGGTCGCTAAGCAGGCTGGAAAAGGCAATCTGCCTCGCTTCCCTCGTAATGTTGACTGCCGTCATCTGTTACTCGGCCAATCAAACACCATACAAAGTCTCTTATGTGATAGATGGCGATACCTTCGCCCTCGAAAATGGCCAGAAGGTCCGCCTGATTGGCGTTGACTGTCCAGAGTCTCTTGACCCGAATAAGCCGATGGAATACTTCGCCGAAGAATCAATGCAATTTCTGAGAGGCCTGATTGAGGGGCGCGTGGTCGAACTCGAGTATGGTCCCGAGAGAACCGACAAATACGGAAGATTGCTTTGCTATGTTTGGCTTGATGATACCCTCTTAGTGAATAAGCACATAATTCAGTCTGGGCATGGAATGGCTTATCTTAGATTCCCGCACAAATTGGAGGCGGAATTTCTCGAGGCGGAGTTGGCGGCGCGCAGGGCTCCGGTCGGCATGTGGGCTTCACCCCGTTCTCAGCCGAATGGAAAAGAAATGTGGGACGAATACCAAACGTTATTGAATAATCAGGGACAGACGACAGGAGAAAAGCGGCCATGGCTCAGGGATAAGCCGGCCGTTGAAAAGCAAGAGACATCCGAGTTTGGAGACGTAGACAGATATATCAAAAAAACGGGTCAAAGCGGGGATGAAACTGTATATATCACCAGAACCGGAGCCAAATATCATCGCGGTAGTTGCTCCAGCCTGAGGAAGAGCAAAATCCCCATATCAAAAAAAGATGCAATAGCCCGCGGCTATGGGCCTTGTGCGAGATGTCGCCCATAATTGTGATATCCCTTCTCGTCTATGCGATAATCGCACTCTATAAAGTGATTATCATGTGAGTCTCGCATCATCATGCCTTACTATCCCGTCAAAGACCCCAAGACCGGCAAGATAATCGCCTGGGACGCCGTCCAGTACCGTGCCGGAAAGAGATATCGGAAAAGATGCTCCACTAAAGGCGAGGCGATCGACTTCATGGCTTCGGTCATGCGGCTCGACTTCGGCGATTCCGAAGATGACAATCCTCTTTTTGTGGAGCTACTCCCCCGGTACATCAGCTATTGCCAGACCAACAAAAGCGTGCAGACGGTCCGCGCCGATAATGCTCGATTAGCCGCCATTCTCGACTGGACGAAAACCGCCCAGGTTCATTTTCTCTCTGATTTCACACCGGCCGCCATGGAGCGGTTCAAGGGATGGTATCTCTCGCATGCCCCGCTTGATCCGAAGAAAAATTCCCCTTACGGTAAGACCAGGGGGAACCCCAAATCGACTTTGAATAAATACCTCTCCCTTATCAAGGCCTTCCTCAACTGGGCGGTGGTTCATGGATATCTAAAAGAGAATCCTCTCAAGGGATTTGCTTTGATAAAGGATGTCCGGCGGCGCTTCCCCCGGTATTTCACGAAAGAGGAATTGGAAGTCATTTTCAAGGCGGCACGGTCACCGTACCGGGAGTATTTTCAATGGCTGGCCTATACCGGAATGCGTTCGGGCGAGCTGGACCATCTCGAGTTCGATGATATCAGTTTGTCCCAGGGGATAATCAAGATTCAAAGTAAGCCGGGGTTTCATCCGAAGACCTACGAAATTCGCTCTATCCCACTTCATCCGGTTTTAGCCAAGTATCTCCGGGATAATAAGCCGGTCCCGGGACAGAGATATATTTTTGGGAATGCTCAGGGCGGCCATGCCTTCAAGGCAGGGACGGCGCTCAAGCATCTGGTCAATATTCTGCGGCTGAATGAGTTCCCGGATGGCAACCTGTATAGTTTCCGGCATACCTTTGCCTCTCACCTGGTCATGGCCGGGGTAGATATAGCGACCCTGAAGGAACTGATGGGGCATTCGACTATCACTACGACCGAGCAATATCTACACGTTGCTCCGGAGCGGAAGAAAGCGGCCGTGGAGCGGCTGGAATTTTGAGGCGATGATGGTGATGATAATAAAATCAGGGGAGGCTTCTGACCTCCCCCGACACTTGCGCGTGGTTTAGAGTTTCTTCTCTCTCCTCTGCGCGCTCCCGATATGCCCATTCGTCAATGGGCGGGTCTCTCAATAATTCTATACGCAATTCTACTTGATTTGTCAAGTATATTTTATATACTAAAACAGGGCCGGTAGTTCAAGGGACAGAACCGGGGTCTCTCAATCCCATAATATCGGTTCGATTCCGATCCGGCCCATTTCATATATCGGCAACTATTGAACAAAAATAAGCCCCGTACAGCTCCAATCTCCCTACCCCCTCTCTATACCCTCTCGGGCATATCGCCTTCCCCAGATCTCAAAAGCGGCGGCTTCCTGGCCAAATTTGAGGGGCATCTCAGACTTTGGCGAATTTGGCGGAATGGGCTCCGTCCATTGGCGGTTTTGTCGGCGATTACGATGAAAGCGCCTTGAGACATCTTTAAAATTCAAGGGGTTGACTTTCCGGGTATCTGGCGCCCACACAATAAAAAAACCCCTTAAGCTGTTATGACTTAAGGGGCTTTGAGGTTCTGCGGAAGGGGGGATTTGAACCCCCACGCCGTGAAGCGCCACCCCCTCAAGATGGTGTGTCTGCCAATTTCACCACTTCCGCAAATCTTAAACTGCTTCTATTTTCCGCCGCCTTCGGGAGGGGTTGCCGGTGTTCCGGTTGGCTCCCCGGAGGGCTGCTGTTGAGTTTCTCCCGGCTGCACCTGGTCGACCGGAATCTGCTGCTGCTGCGCCTGACGTTCCAGTTCCTTTGCCGCTTCTCTGGTGACCGCGGACTCGGCGGCCGTTGCCTGAGCGCCGGTGCGATTGCTGGACATATATGCCAAGGCGCCGCAGTTAATCATGAAAACTATTGCCAGCACCGTGGTCGATTTGGAGAGAAACGAGGCGGCGCCGCGACCACCAAAAACCGCGCCGGTCAAACCGGAACCGCCGCCGCCAAAGGCGCCCGCCAGACCCTCCCCTTTCGATGACTGCATCAAGACCACGATTATCAGGAGTATGCAGACCAGGGTATGAAATATCACCATTGCCGTAAACAATTCTTATTCCTCCATTCAAACATTATTTCTTCATTATGCCGACTTTATAATCTTCGTGAACTGGTCATTCTTGAGACTGGCGCCGCCCACCAGAGCGCCGTCAATATCCGGCATGCTCAATAACCCTTGGGCATTCTCTCCGGTAACGGAACCGCCATAGAGAATCGCGACCTGCCGGGCGAACTCCGAGAATCTTTTTTCCAGTCGCATTCTTATGAAGCGGTGGACATCCTGCGCCATCTCCGGCGTCGCCGTCTTTCCGGTACCGATTGCCCAGACCGGCTCATAGGCGAGCACAACCTTGCGGAATTCATCATCGCTTAAATTCGCCAGCGAGCCATCCAGTTGACGTCCTACAACCTCCTCGGTTTTACCCAATTCGCGCTCTTCGAGCTTTTCACCTATGCAGACAATCGGGATAAGTCCTGTTCGGATCGCCAGTTTGACTTTCTCATTGACCATCCCGTCATCTTCGGAAAAATATTCTCTTCTTTCCGAGTGTCCCAAAATAACATAGGATACCCCTATTGTCAAGAGCATGGCGGGCGCTATCTCCCCGGTAAATGCCCCCGACTCCTTATAATACATATTCTGGGCGCCGAGGAAAAAGGAACTCCCTTTCAGGAGTTTAGCCACCTCGCTGAGCGCGGTGAATGGCGGGCAGATTATTACGCGGGGATTATCAACATGCCCCACGCTGTTTATAAGACCTCTCACCAGCTCCAAGGCTTCGGGATTGGTCTTATTCATTTTCCAGTTGCCGGCGATAATTTTGAGTCTCATATATTTCTCTACCTCGGCGCATCCGCGAGGGCAGCCACACCGGGAAGAATCTTTCCTTCCAGAAATTCCAACGAGGCGCCGCCGCCGGTGGAAATATGGGTCAGTTTATCGTCAAGTCCCCGGGCGCTGACAGCGGCGGCGGAATCGCCTCCGCCAACAATAGTGGTCGCCCCCCGGGAGGTAATCTTCGCCAGTATATCGGCAATAGCGTAGGTCCCGCGGGCGAATTTCTCCACTTCAAAAACTCCCATAGGACCATTCCAGATAACCATTCGTGCCGTTTCCAGCTCATTCTGGAACAGAGTAATAGTCTCAGGACCGACATCAAGCCCCTTCATATGGTCCGGGATATCGTCGATAGAGACCACCGAAATTTTTGCCGTCTCGGTCATATCGTCAGCGACAACGCAGTCAATAGGCAAAATCAGTTTCAACCCTTTGGAATGGGCTTTCTCCAGAATTTGGCGAGCCAGATCGATTTTGTCTTCCTCCAGAAGTGATTTTCCGATTTTCTTGTGCATTGCCTTGAAAAAGGTAAACATCATGCCGCCGCCAATCAGGATGGCGTCAACTTTGTCCATCAAATTCTGTATGACATCAATCTTGCCGGAGATTTTGGCGCCTCCCAGAATGGCCACAAAAGGTCTCTTGGGGTCGTGCAGGGCACCGCCGAGATATTTAAGTTCCTTCTCCATAAGGAATCCGGCGGCCGAGGTCTTGATGAACTTAGTGACACCCTCGGTTGAGGCGTGCGCCCGGTGCGCGGAGCCGAAAGCATCGTTGACATAGACCTCTCCCAGTTTAGCCAACTGGGCAGCAAAAGCCGGGTCGTTCTTTTCTTCCTCAGGATGGAAACGAAGGTTTTCCAGCAGAAGAATTTCGCCATCTTTGAGGGAATGAGCCAGCTGAACCGCTTCGGGACCGACACAGTCGGAGGCAAAAGAGACTTTCTTGTTGAGGAGTTCCGCCAGACGATTCGCTACCGGTTTCAACGACATTTCCGGCACCGGTTTTCCCTTGGGACGTCCCAGGTGACTGCAGAGAATCGCCCGACCGCCGTCATTGATGACTTTCTTAACGGTGGGGAGCGTTTCCTTGATGCGGCGGTCATCGGTTATTTTGCCTTCTTTATCGAGCGGAACATTGAAGTCAACGCGAACCAGGACCCGTTTTCCTTTGAGATTGATATCAGCTATAGACAATTTTTTCATAGTTCATCCCTTCTATCAAAAAGCCCCGCCGGATAGCGGGGCTCATAGAATCAGAGCATTTTTTCCAGCATCTCCCGCATCCGTACCGAGAATCCCCACTCGTTATCGTACCAGGAGAAAACTTTGGCGAAATTTCCCTTAACCGAGGTCAGCTCCGCGTCCAGAATGGAGCTGTGGGGATTGCCGACAATGTCCGATGAGACAATCGGTTCGGTGCAGAATTGCAAAACTCCCTTCATAGGACCTTCGGCCGCTTTCTTGAAAGCGGCATTGACCTCATCTTTGGTGGTCTCTTTGCTCAGAATCACAGCCAGGTCAACCAGGGAGCCATCCGGGGTGGGGACGCGAATAGCGATACCATCCATCTTCCCTTTCAGCGCCGGAAGCACTTCCGAAATCGCTTTGGCGGCGCCGGTAGAAGTCGGAATCATCGAAAGAGCGGCGGCTCGGGCGCGTCGCAGGTCTTTGTGCGGGAGGTCAAGGATCCGCTGGTCGTTGGTATAGGAATGAATGGTTGTCATCAGCCCTTTTTCAATTCCGAAATTATCCAGAAGAACTTTGGCAACCGGCGCCAGGCAATTGGTGGTGCAACTGCCGATGGAGATGACATCATGTTTGCTCTTATCATAATCTTTGTCATTGACGCCTAAGACGAAAGTGCCGTCATGTCCCTTGGCAGGGGCGGAAATCAGAACTTTCTTTGCCCCGGCTGTGATATGCTTAACGGCGTCATTCTTGTCCTTCATTATGCCGGTCGATTCGCAAACCACCTGAGCTCCGAGTTTGCCCCACGGCAGCTTGGAAGGGTCTTTCTCTGCTGTTACCGGAATTTTCTTTCCATCCACAATCAGATTACTGGCATCATATCCGATTTCGCCGGGGTATATCCCATGGATTGAGTCATATTTCAGCAGATGCGCCAGGGTGGCGGCATCGGTGATATCGTTAATCCCGACAATCTCAAGTTTGGAATTGCGGGCGGCCCGGAAAACGAGACGTCCGATTCTTCCAAATCCGTTAATTCCCACTTTAATTGCCATCGCATTCCTCCTTGAAAATATTTATTATCGTCGCTTTGAGCGGAAAGTGTAGGCAAGCCCAACGGAGAGTTGCCATCCCGAATAATCTTTTATCCCGACCAGGGGATTGCTGAATTTGACCGGCAGATATTTGAAATTAGCCAATAGACAGATCTGGTCGGCCACCGGAAAATCGAGCCCCCCGCCGAGCGTGTAGGTCAGTTCCGTTTCACTTTCATCGGTGAATTCTACGCCATAATAATAATC
>JBFMEF010000191.1 GCA_040753495.1 Candidatus Zixiibacteriota bacterium | reverse complement strand
AAAACTCCACCCCCCCGATTTTTTGCGCCTCTTCCTCGAAAATATCTATAAAAAGATTGCCGATAATCTTCCGTTTCCGCTCCGGGTCTTCCACCCCGGCCAGCTGCGCCAGAAACCGCTTCGAAGCATCCACCGCAATCAGATGAATCCCCAGAGAGGAGAGCATCTTCTGGACATCGGTAAACTCGTTCTTCCGCAGGACGCCGTTGTTGACGAAAATGGCATAGAGATTATCCCCGATCGCTTTCTTCAGAAGCAGCGCGCAGACCGAGGAATCGACCCCGCCGGAAATCGCCAGTACCACCTTGCCGTTGCCGACTTTCTGCCGCAAGTCGCGAACGGTGCTTTCGATAAATGATTCCGTCGTCCAGTTCCCTTTGCAACCGCAGATATCGAAGAGGAAATTATGAAGAATCTGCTTCCCGTGGACCGTATGCATCACCTCCGGATGAAACTGCAGTCCGAAAATTCTGCCGTCATTCGATTCGGCCGCCGCTATCGGAACGGTCGCCGTTGACGCCGTGGCGGTGAATCCAGACGGCAGCCTTTTTATAGAGTCGCCGTGGCTCATCCAGACCCGGCTGGATTTCTCAACATTCTTGAATAGCGGCGAATTGCCGCTCAGACTTATCTGCGACTGCCCGTATTCCCGCGTTTCGGAGCGGACCAGTTCCCCGCCGAAAGTGTCGGCAATCAGCTGCAAGCCGTAGCAGATTCCCAGCACCGGTTTATCGATTTTGAAGAAAGACTTATCCAAGCGGGGCGAGCCGGACTCTTTAACCGAGGCCGGTCCGCCGGAGAGTATATACCCTCTCACGTTGCGCGAAGAATATGGCGCCAGGTCGGCATTAAACGGCACAATCTCGCAGTAGATATTCTCTTCACGCACCCGCCGCGCAATCAGCTGAGTGTACTGGGAGCCAAAATCAAGGATAAGAATCATTTCATCGGCAGCAGCCATAATCTATGCTCTTCCTTTCCGATTAGGGATAAACCGCTTGAATCCCGGCGGAGCAATGACGGTATCACGCCGGTAATGGAGGTCATCAGTTTCCGGATAATCGATTATATAATGCAGCCCGCGCGACTCTTTGCGGCGCGAGGCGCATCGGACAATCAGGTCGGAAACCAGCGCCAGGTTGCGCAGTTCGACAATATTATATGACGCTGGCTGACTCAGATAGTAGTTATTTATCGCTCTCAGAATCATCCGAATTCTCTCCTGCGCCAGACGGAGTCGTTCTTCCGAGCGGACAATCCCCAGGAAATCGGACATCAGCCGTTTTAGCGAAAGCCGGTCGTGCGAGATATAAATTTTTTCCTTCTGACGAACAATCGACGAATGCAGCCATTGCTCGGCGGGGGGCACCTCGGGGAAACGGTTTTCGGCGATAAAGGCGACAGCATCATCGGCGGCAAAGTCCGCCATCACCACCGCTTCCAGAAGCGAATTGGAGGCGAGACGGTTGGCGCCATGCATCCCGGTGCAGGCCGCTTCGCCGCAGACATACATCCCTTCAATATCGGTTCTGCCATAGATATCGGCAAGGACTCCGCCGCAGGCGTAGTGCGCTGATGGCACCACCGGTATCGGCTCTTTGGTGATATCGAGCCCCCGCCGCAGACATTCCTTATAGATATTCGGAAACCGCTTCTTGATTAAAGCCGCCGGGCGATGGCTGATATCGAGATAAACAAATTCTTCGCCGCTTTCTTTCATCTCGCTGTCGATGGCGCGGGCGACAATATCCCGGGGCGCCAGCTCCTTAAGGGGATGATACTTTCTCATGAACTTTTTTCCGGCCGCATTAATCAGAATCGCCCCCTCGCCCCGCACCGCTTCGGAAATCAGAAACGGTTTTCGTCCGGGAGAATAGAGGGTGGTGGGGTGAAACTGCACGAACTCGAGATTGGCAACCCGGGCGCCGGCCCGAAACGCCATAGCGACCCCGTCACCGGTTGCAATCGCCGGATTGGTGGTATTGAAATATGCCTGCCCCAGACCACCGGTGGCAAGCATGGTAACCGAGGCATAAAAACTGCTGAAATCCCGTTTATGCTGGGAAAAAGTGTAAACGCCTCCGCAGCGGCGGTGCCCCTGATGCTCATAAGTGATTAAATCGAGCCCGATAGTGTCGCGGAAAATATCGACATTCTTTTTCCTGCGGCAGGCGGTCAGAAGCGCCCGCTCAATCTCGCGGCCGGTAAGGTCGGCGGCATGAATTACCCGGTTGGTCGAATGCCCCCCTTCCCTTCCCAGGTCGTAACTTCCTTTCACCTTGGTAAACTTGACCCCGATATCAATCAGTTTCCTGACCGCTTCCGGTCCGTTTCGGACAATAGTCTCGACCACTTTCGTGTGACACAGACCGGCGCCGGCGGTAAGAGTATCGGCAATATGGGCATCAAAGCTGTCGGTCGGCGACATCACCGTGGCTATCCCCCCCTGGGCATAGTTGGTATTGGAATCTGATTCGCTCTTCTTGGTAATGACCGCCACCCGCGCTTTCGGCATCAGGTCGGCGACCTTCTGAGCGAAAAACAGCCCGGCGATACCGGAACCGATAACTATGAAATCATATCTTCTTTCCATATTTCTTTAGTAGCGTCTCGCTAAGAAACTCATACAGAGCTTCCTGTTCGACAGGATATCTGATATCCATTTCAAGATAATAAATCGGTATGCCAAAATCAAAACCTCGCAGCTTGACATAATCTTTGTGAGTAGTAATAACGAATTCCGGCTGGAATTGTTCGATATCCTTTCTGATAGCTATCTGCTCCCTCCGGTCGTAACGGCAATGGTCCGGAAAACGGCGGAATTGCCGGATATTCTTGAAGCGAGCCATCGCCTCGACTCTCAGAGCATCAAAATTCCCGACTCCGGCAAAGATATAGACCGGCTTTTCGGCCAGGGTCTCAAGCGGGAATGACTCTCTGTCGGACTTGACCGCCATCCACGCAAAAGAGACCGGTACCGTTTCTTTGCCATATTTCTCCTTTACCCATTCAAATCGCTCTGCCGTCTTTGCCTCAGCGCGCGTCAATATAACGAGGTCGGCTCTCTTTATGGCGGATAACGGCTCGCGGCGACGTCCCAGAGGAAACAACGGCTCCTTGCGAATGTCACCGGTGGCGTCAATCAGAAGCAGGTCAATATCTCGCGCCAAGCGCCGATGCTGAAAGCCGTCATCAATCAAAATCAAGTCCAGCTGATATTTCGCAACAAGAAACCGCGCCGCTTCCGTCTTGGTTTCGGCGACGACAAATAAGACTTCCGGCAGTCTCTCCGCCATCATCAGAATTTCATCCCCCACCATCTCCGGCCCGTGCGCTGCAATCTCCCGACCAGTTCCTGCTATTTGGCCTTTCGCTCTTCTACCATAACCGCTCGACGCGATTCCGACTGACTTGCCCTTCTTGATAAAATATAAGGCAATCTCGATTACCATCGGCGTTTTGCCGGTGCCGCCGAGAGTCAGGTTTCCGACCGATATAACCGGCACTTCCAGTTTCAGCGCTGTTGAAGTCATCAACGAATTGAGATAGAGCCCGAGACGATATACAAGGGATACCGCCCATAGAATAAATAGAAGGGGCGAAAACAGGGGGTTGCGACGGTTGCCAAGAATTTCCCGCCAGAGTTTTTCCATCATTTCAGATATTTCACAATCTTCAACGCTGTGCGATAAGCGCGGGAGGACTCCCGCGTCAGTTCGCTGCGGCGACGGTAACTTCTTTCTCCCGCAAGAAAGGCGCGAAGACTTGCTCTCAGTTCTTCTCCATCCTTTATCATTTCGCCGAAACCGCTCTCCAGGATATAGCGGGAACTGTCGCCGACGTTGAATATAGAGGGACCATAGAGCACCGGGATTCCCGCCCAGACCGGTTCCAGAATATTATGTCCGCCGATATCGCTCAATGTGCCGCCGACAAAGGCAATATCGGAAATATGGTAGAGGTCGTTGAGAATGCCCATCTTATCGACAACAACCAGGTCGACATCGCCCGACGGCGTCAATCTTGAATGCAGCAGATATTTCAATCCCCGATTCTCAACCGTCATGACTATCTGCGGAATTTTATCCAGATGCCTTGGCACCAGGAGCAACTTCAGTTCGGGGAATTCTCTCTGCAGGCTTTGATATACGTCAAGAATTACTTCATTCTCGCCGTTTCTGGTCGAGCCGGCTATAAAAATCTTCGCTCCTGCGGAGAATGGAAGATTTTCCCGCAAGGCTATCTTTTCGGCTTCAGACAAGTTTCTGGCCGGCGCATCAAATTTGAGACTCCCCAAAACTTCGATTTTATTCGGGTCGGCGCCGATTTCAACAAAACGGGCGGCATCACTTTCCGTCTGCAAATCCATCTCGGCATAATGAGAGAAAACCTGGCGCATTCCTGATTTCACCTTCAGGTACCGTTTATGGGCTTTTTCCGAAAGACGTCCGTTGGCTAAGATAACCGGAATTTTTCTTTCTCCGAGCAGGCAGATATGATTGGGCCAGATTTCGGTCTCGATGAACACAGCCACCGACGGCTTCACCAGGCAGAGAAACCGCTCAATCGGCGCGCGATAATCTAAAGAGAGATAGCCGGCTCCGATGGCATCATCGATACTCTTTTCCGCCCGCTCCAGTCCGGTGGCGGTCATTACTGTCACGTAAATATCGCACTGCGGCGCCAGATTTTTTATCTGCGCCGCTACGGTCGCCAGGACATTGACTTCCCCCATTGACGAGGCATGCAACCAGACAACCGGAGCGGTTTTGTTGACTCTTGTTACTCGGTGGAACCCCAGCCGATTGCGCCATTTGCGGGAGCCCAAAAGTGCCGCCAGAGCGGTGTAGGGCAACGTGATATAATAGACCAGAAACGTGAACGATTTATATAAAGCCAGCATCAGAGATATTCTCCCACAATCTCCGCCGCCCGTTTCCCCGCCCCCGGCCTCCCCAGTCGGTCGGTCAGCTGGTGCAGTTTCAATATTATTTC
>JBFMEF010000190.1 GCA_040753495.1 Candidatus Zixiibacteriota bacterium | reverse complement strand
CCGCTTCAAAAGTGACGCCGTCGCCGCCGTGGCGGTTGGCGATGATGTCGAATTCGCGCGGGACAAGGAAGGCGCCGGAGTTATCGAGAATATCAAGCCGCGGCGAAGCATGTTCTTTCGCCCGGCCAAAGGGAATATCTCCAAGAAACAGGTAATTGCCGCCAATATTGACCAGCTGGCGGCGGTGGCTTCGGTCAAGAATCCCCCCCTCAAACCGGGACTGATTGACCGTTTCCTGATTTCGGCCGATATCGGCAATCTGACTCCGCTGATAATTATAAATAAGACCGACCTGGATAGGCCGGAAATCCTGCAGGAACTGAAACGAGGGTATGAGGCGATAAAGATTCCTATTTATTTTGTCTCGGCAAAAAGCGGCGAGGGATTGGAATCTCTTACCGAGGCATTAAAGGGGCACCGCACCATATTTGCCGGTCACTCCGGGGTCGGTAAGACGGCGCTGATTAATTGTCTTATACCAGGATTGAGCCTGAAAGAAGGGGAAGTTTCCGAGCATACCGACCGGGGGATACATACTACCACGGTGGTGGAGCTATTTGAGCTTCCTCGCGGCGGCTTTGTGGTGGATAGTCCCGGTTTAAAAGTGCTCGGCATCTGGGATTTGGAGAAAGAGGATGTGGTCAATCATTATCCGGAGTTTTTCGAATATGCCGCGGCCTGTCGTTTTCCGGGATGCGCCCATGGTCCGGAGCCGGATTGCGCCGTGAAAGCGGCGGTGGAAAGCGGCAGGATACCGGAGTATCGCTACCGCAGTTACCTGGCGATACGAGAGTCGGTGTAGGAAAGGTTATCGGGGCGACGGTCGAATCAACCGCCGGTGGCAATTTGCAGACTAATGAAGTTTTCCAGCGCTGTCAGGAGAGACTCCTGACGGCGCCATTGACAGCGCCATAGACGGGTGTCGGGTTTCTCGTTCTCATTCTGCCGGAGGCGAACTCGAATTTAGAACCCGAACTGCTTTTCTTTTCAATTGTTCACGGGCAAGCCGGCGCGGGGCCATCCTTGTAAAGGTAGGACAAAAGGTAAATAACGTCGAACATATTTGTTGCACCACTACCATCAGCATCTCCGCAAGCCAGCGGATTCGGGGGTAGACCATTCTTATAGAGATAACCGATGATACGGGAGATATCAATAATGCTGAAAGAACCATCGTCATTGGCATCGCCGCACAGATAACCATGCTTTGACCAGATCGCAATCCTATTGCATTCCTTGCCGCCGGCGCTGATAAACGACCCGCCTACGACAAGGTCTCCGTTAAAAACGGCCACGGCATTGACATTCCAGAAATTGATGCCGTCGAGACCGCTACCAAGGGGTGCCCAGGACAGACCGTCCCATGCAGCTATTGCACTGGCTGAAGTTCCACCGGCGGAAGTGAAGTATCCTCCTGCGATTAGCCTGTTTTCATATAAGGTTACGACATACGCATAGCCATGATAATCACCATGATGAGTCAATCCAGATCCCAGCGACGACCAAGAGACGCCGTCCCAATTAGCAATTCCAATGGCTTCGACGGTCCAAGCGTTTGGCCTATTGGCAGCATAGTCGAAATACCCACCTACCACCATCTTTCCCTGGAAATCGAAAATGGTACAGGCGTCGCCAAATATACCACCCCCCAGTCGATTCCACGATAGGCCGTCCCACTTCGCAATATTCCAGACTTCAATTCCATCTGCATACCTGAAACTCCCACCTGCATAGAGACTGCCCTGAAATTCATATAGTGCCCAGATAGAAGAATGAAAGTCGCTAACTCCCTGCCCGAGGGGTGACCACGAGACTCCATCCCAGGAGGCGATGTGGTTGGCGGAGGTCCCGCCCGCAATAGTGAATTCACCAGAGGCAATGAGCCGAGCATCTTTGACCAGAAGCGCCTTGACATACGATAAGCTGCCCGGATATTGCATTCCTTCCCCGATTGGCATCCATGCGCTGCCATCCCAGGAAGCGATATTTCTTGCGGGCACACCACCCGCGGTCGTGAATACCCCTCCGGCGACCAGTTTGCCGTCATATACTGCTAAACAATAGACGTTGTTGTCCATCCCAGTTCCTAATGAAGACCAGGAATTTCCATCCCATGCCGCAATACGATTGACTTCTACTCCCCCAGCGGTAGTGAACTTGCCACCGGCGATAAGTTTGCCATCAAAGATTGTCAAAGCAGCAACCCCCTCATTCATACCGGTTCCTAATGGAGACCAGTAGATGTCGTTGGGATGAGCAGAGGCATTCCCCGATACGGCTATCAGAGTCGAAATGGCGAGTAGAAATTGGGGAAGGCAGCAGACTAAAGAAATTAAGTTCCTTTTCATAGCCACTCCCAGATTCGGATATTTTTGTTACTAATTCATAATAGGTTTAGAAGCGAATTATGCAAGCGATTTTTTATATGGCCAGCCATAATACTCTTCCGCATTCTCTTGTTGATTCTCATTCAACCAATGGCAGGTCAACAGAATAAATCTCGTTTTGAATTGTCAATTTCCCCTTGCCTTTTCCTATTCGGTTTGCGTAAATTGAAATAGAAAGAAAATATTCCGTTGGGTGTGCTTTCCCCCGCCTTGGGCGGGGGAGGCTGAGAAAAGCCCCATGACTTGATCCGGATAATGCCGGCGTAGGGAAACGGGATGACAGCAGAGACTCCCTCATCGAGATTCCGTCCATGCCGGGTTTCCGGCAAGACGGATTTTTTGTTGGATTTCTCCGCGATAGCCGCGGAGCACGAAAGGAGTCTGATATGAAGACTTTATCACGATATTTCATCGCGCTAATTCTTCTTGTCTGCAGCTCGACCTGGGGGACTCAAATATCGGGGCGGGTGACCGATCTCTTCGGCAATCCGGTTGAAGGAGTTTCGGTGCTCGCCGATATCTCCACGCTCTCGACTATGACCGACCATGAGGGGCGGTTCACTATTACTTTCGAGAGCGTGGCGCCGACTCATATTACTTTCAGTCATATCAGTTTTCAACCGGTCATGGTGAAGGTGAAGG
This sequence comes from Candidatus Zixiibacteriota bacterium, assembly GCA_040753495.1. Classification (NCBI taxonomy): domain Bacteria; kingdom Pseudomonadati; phylum Candidatus Zixiibacteriota; species Candidatus Zixiibacteriota bacterium. The sequence continues at coordinate 5,937 of JBFMEF010000190.1, read as the reverse complement.
AGCCGTACAGTCGACCGCTTGAAATAAGACTGCAGCCGACAGTGCTTCCCGGGCAGAATATCAAGGTGACAGCGGAGCGGGCGGTGACCGGCCTGACGCCAATTGCCTTTTCCGATTTCACGCAAGAGGATATCCAGCGGGATTACACCGTCGCCGAATTTCCGCTCCTGCTGGAATCTACCCCGAATCTATATTCATATGCCGATGCCGGCGGCGGGCTGGGGTACAGTTACCTCAAGATTAGGGGATTTGACGACAAACGTATTTCGGTCTATATCAACGGCGTGCCGCTCAATGACCCCGAAGACCAGGCAACCTATTTTGTCGACATCCCCGATTTTGCCGCCAATGTGACCGACATTCAGGTGCAGCGGGGAATTGGGAATTCGCTTTATGGTGATGCCTCCTTCGGCGGTTCGGTAAATATCGCCTCGGCCGGACCGGAACAACCGCGCAAGATTGCGCTGAGCTGCGGATATGGCGGCTTTTACGCCGACAATGATTTTGTCTCGGAAATGAGGAAGCAGTCGGTGGAATTCTCCTCCGGTCTGCTGGATGGTCAATGGTCGCTCAGCGGAAGATATTCCAAGCAGTATTCCGGCGGGTACCGCGAAAACTCTTGGTATGACGGCTGGGCGTACTATTTTTCGCTCTCGCGCCTGGACCCTCGAATGAGTACCACCTTCAATATTTACGGCGGTCCGATGAAAATGCATCTGGCTTACTATGGCGCCGACCGGGAAACGCTGAAGCAGAACCGCCGCGCCAACTGGCTGACCTATGATGACGAGACTGACAATTTCAACCAGCCGCATTATGAGTTGCATAATACCTATCAGCTAAAAGACAATTTGACACTTCGGAATACCCTTTATTACATCCGCGGCAAGGGGTATTATGAGCAGTTTCGGAGCGGCCAGGATTACTGGGAATATAATATTCCGCCTTCTGCCACGGTTGACAATCGGACCGAAGGAGACCTGATTCGTCAGAAATGGGTGACCAAGAACCAGTACGGCTGGAATCCCCGTCTGGATTGGGAAACCGACAAAGGAGTAACATCTCTGGGCGGTTCCTTCTATTATTTCAACTCGACGCACTGGGGACAGGTGGTCTGGGCGGAGGGGTTGACCAGCAATATAGACCCGCAAAACCGGTATTATGAATATTTCGGGAAGAAATATCTAAGCTCGGCGTACCTTCACAGATATTTTTATCTGGGGGAGCGGGTTCGCCTGATGGGGAATCTGCAGTTGAAATATCTGCATTACGATTTTGACCAGAGCCGCCTGGGAGCGCTCTATGGTTACAAGTACGACCTCGACTGGGTATTCCTGTCCCCCCGCGCCGGAATCAGTTATCTCGTAAACGACCAGATTGATATTTTCGGAAGTTTCGCACTCTCGTCACGGGAGCCGGAGGACGTTACGATATATGATGCCGAAGACCCCTGGAGTACGCCCAATCTGGAAATCAGGCGAATTAGCGTATCGACGTCAAATGATACGACCTTTGTCTTTGGCGACCCGACCGTTAAACCGGAGCGGTTGTATGATTTTGAGTTGGGCGGAAACATCCGTCAGGACCGCTGGCAGGCCGGCCTGAATCTCTTCTGGATGGAGTTTCGCAATGAAATCGTGCCGGAAGGGGGGATTGATGAAAGCGGGCGGGTTCGTCTTGGAAACGCCGAGCGCTCGGTGCATTCCGGAATTGAATTGAGCGGAAGTTTCCGTCTCGGCGAGAGCCTGACCATAGGCGGCAACAGTTCTTTCAATTATAACCGTCTCAAAGAGTATTATCTCTACCGCGATTATGATTATAACGGTACGGTTGATGATACTCTCGATTTTTCCGGCAATCATATCGCCGGTTTTCCGGATAATATATCGAATCTGATATTTGATTATGACCGGGAGCCGCTGCGGTTGACCTACCGGTTCCGAGCCGTGGGGCGGCAGTATGTCGAGAACGGCAACCGGAAAGAGCTCTCGATTGAGCCATACACGGTGTCATCGGTGACAGCGGCGCTGAAAGTGAAGGGGTTTGACGGATTGGGAAGATTTATTCTGTCGGCTACCGTGAATAATATCTTCAATGAGAAATATGAATTGAGCGGATATGCTTACGAGACCGACCCGGGAGAATGGGTTGGCGAATATTATCCGGCGGCGGAGCGGAATTTCTTTGTGCAACTGCGCTGGGAACTGGAATAAGAGAATTTGTCGATTATTGATTATGCTATTATCCTGTCGTATCTGGCGGGACTGATAATCCTGGGGATGCGCCGTCGCGCCGCCAGCGAGGAATCGGCGGCGAATTTCATTCTGGGGGGGCGCACCCTGACTCTGCCGGCTTTTGTGGCGTCACTGGTCTCAACCTGGTACGGCGGGATTCTCGGTGTGGGAGAATATTCCTATAAGTTTGGGCTTTCCAACTGGCTGGTATTTGGGGTGCCGTATTACCTGACGGCTTTCCTGTTCGCTCTATTTCTGGCGAGGAAAGCCCGGCGGTCGGAGGCGCTGACGATTCCGGACCGGCTATTCACAACGTACGGAAAAAAGACGGCAGTGGCCGGTTCTGTCATAATCTTCCTTATGACTCTCCCGGCGGCTTATGTTTTGATGCTGGCGGCGCTTTTCCAATATCTGTTCGGATGGCCTCTCTGGCTGGGGGCAGTTCTGGGGACGCTCTTCTCCCTATTCTATGTTCATCTGGGGGGGTTCCGTTCGGTCGTGCGAACCGACATACTGCAGTTTGTCCTGATGTACCTCGGTTTCATCATTATGACCATAATGCTCTTTGCGGAGTATGGCGGGTACAGTTTTATCGCCGCGAGAGTGCCGGAAACCCATCTGACCTGGCATGGCGGGAATCCCGGAATTTATATAGCGGTCTGGTATTTTATCGCTCTGGCGACACTTATTGAGCCGGCGTTCTATCAGCGATGCTATGCCGCCAAGTCGGAAGCGGTCGCGCGAAAAGGAATTCTTATTTCTATAGTTTGCTGGATGATTTTTGACTTTATGACTACCTCATGCGGATTATATGCCCGGGCGCTTCTGCCGGACTTGAAAGACCCGGCGACGTCGTATATCGCCCTTGCCGACCTGATGCTTCCGGTGGGAGTGATGGGACTTTTTGCGCTGGCGCTTCTTTCAACCGTGCATTCGACCGTCGATTCTTATTTCTTCATTGCGGCCTCGACTTTCGGGCGGGATATAGTCTGGAGGCTTTTCCCGATAGATGAAAATAGGATTACTCATTACACTCGAGTCGGGCTGGCGCTTTCGGCTGTTATTGCCGTCGCTGCCGCTCTTTTCTTCGAATCTATTATCGATATCTGGCATGATTTTGGGTCGGTCGGGACGCCGGCGTTATTGATACCGCTGTTCTTTGCTTTTAACGGCAAAAGAAGAATGAAACCGAGAGCGGCGTTTCTGTCGATTGTACTTTCGGCAACAATCTCGCTGGTCTGGCTATTGTCCCGTTACGGCACGGATGATGGAAATTACTGGTGGGGGATTGAGCCGATTTTTCCGGGGCTGGCGCTGTCGCTTATCTTTTATATATCAGGTTCGGAGAACGACAGCCAATCAAGGAGTGTCAGTTAGAGACCGATGACACAATCAGTTATTCTACCTTACCCAGTTCTTTCAATCTTTTCAGCCGTTCCGGCTCATTTTCGGCAAGCCAGCTGTCCCGGGAAAGATATCTGTACGCCAGCGCAAAGTAACTCTCGGCGGCCGGGTCGTTCTTGATGAGAAGACACTCCGCCAGTTCCTCAAAGACATACCCATCCTGCTCTTCACCGGATTGGGCCCATTCCTTTTCAAGTTCGCGCTGAATAGAGAGCGCTTCATCAATCTGTCCCAGAAATCGCCTGGCTTTGGCGACCGACCATTTGGCGATTCTGATCTGTTCTGGCTGTCCCTGTTCCGCGCGGAAAGCAAGCGCTTTCTCAAACAGAGTCAAGGCGGAGTCATATTTTTGCATATCGAAATAAGTCCACCCGATATTATTGTAGAGACTTCCCAGCCACCTGCGCGCCTCAGGTTCCGATGACTTTTCTGCCAACTGGAGCGCTTTCAAATTCCAATCCATCACCGCCTCACCTTTGGCGACAATAGCCAGCATATGAGCGGCATCAACGGCATAATCATCGAGCGCGGCCTTTTGCGCCACCTCCAGAGCCTCCTCAAAAAAGGGCTGCGCTTTATCGGGGTTGCCGGAGGAGTTTCGGACTCGTCCCCTCTCCAATAGATAACGCGCCCGCGCCTGCTCTCCCGCCCGGGGGAGCATCTCTTGAACCTCATCCAGAACCGAATCGGCATCGGCAAATTTGCGTTGAAGCCCCAGCGTTCGGGCGATTTGAGTGAGCAGTTCCGCCTGATAACCGGTATCGCCGGAGTTTATCGCCCGGGGAAGCAGCTCACGAAATTTCTCCTCGGTTTCAGACGGTTTGCTGTAATTCCAGAGGGAATCAAAATCGGGAAGCGACGGATTAGAAGAAGTAACCATAATCGAGAATAATCCTGATATTAGGAAATTATACCACATAAGATATTGCCATTAGTCTCTGATTGAACGATGGCGCCGGCATGAATATTTGAACCGTTCAGTAATTTTGCCCGGTTTCTTTCAGGAATCTCAAAATATCCTGTCGGACGGCCGGGTCTTTGCCGGTTTCAAGATATCGGCGAAATTGACTAACCGCCCGGGCGGTGTCGTTCTTTCTCACCCATGCCACGCCGCGAAAGTAGAAAACCTCCGGCTCATAGACTGAGTCCGGCTTGAGAGTGAGATAATAAAGGGCGGAGTCGTATTGACGCCGGTCAAGGTGATAAGTGCCGTAACCGAGGAATGTTTTCCAGTTGTCGCGGTCATAGCTGAGCGCTTTCTGCCAGTACTGGCGCATTTTATCATAATCTCTTTTGACTTTATAGATATTTCCGATCTGAAAATAAAGGTCGGAGTTATAAGGATTGAGGGCATCGGCAATTTCAAACATCGCCAGGGCTTCCTCCCATCGATTCATCCTGCTGAGACAGATACCTTTGTCAAAATAAGGGGCATACCAGGAAGGATTCTCCTGTATGGCGCGGTCAAAACTGGATAAAGCGCGCTCATACTCGCCGCGATTGAACAGCGCCGCTCCTTCTTTGTCGAGAGCATGCTCCGGTAAGAGGCGGTTGATGAGAAGAGAGAGCCGTTCGGTTTCGACGGCGTCTCCCTGCTTCTCCATTATACCTTTCATAATGAAGAAAGCGGTGCGGCCATGCCTGGGGTCAAGTTGCGACACCGCCAGAGTGTAACGGTAAAGCCCGGCGCTGGAATTATGGAGCATCAGCCAGGGAACAAAAGCGGCGACTGAAAGAAGTATCATAAGCGCCGTGGCAACCTCAAACTGTGGTCTTTTTTGAAAGAAAGAAATCCAGAAATATATTCCGGCAAGCTGCAGACCGATAATCAAGGTGGACATCAAGTCCCAATCCCGCGCCATACCAAGTTTCGGCTCAATGACAAAAGCGGCCATCAGTCCGCCAACAGCCGCCACCAGAATAAAAGTCATATCCGGGGTCAAGGCTGCGGTTTTTTCTTTCCCTCGCACCGACCAGCGGAGGAGCGGCACCGCCAGCGCCATCGGCGCCAACAGTATTGTAAGATTCAGCATGTCAACCAGATGACTCAGAGAAAAGAGAGTATAGTTGTCAACAGTGAAGCGGTCAGTTACCGGCGGAAGGAAGGCGTATTTCCAGAAAGGGGGTCCGGCCCATTTGACCAGGGCGTAAAACAGCAGGAATGAGAGGGCGGTTCCGGCGACGATAAGTTTTCCCTTCTTCTCCAGCAGGCGCCGCAGATTATTCTTCCCGATGAAGTATGCCAGGTAAAGCAGGAGGGCCGGAAGGTACACAATGCTAATCCAATGAAGAAGGACAG
>JBFMEF010000189.1 GCA_040753495.1 Candidatus Zixiibacteriota bacterium | reverse complement strand
AAACCTTAAAATCCCCGTCATACTGACGACGCTTCTCCAACATCGTGAACACCTCCTTAAAATCAAATATACATCAGACCTTATTTCAGTGTCCACTCTTTCGGGGGAAGCTCAGTCTTGACCTACAGGGGATAGCGCAGGTGTGGAAGAGCGGCAGGTCACGCTCCGACTGTCGTCGGACCTAAGACCTGCCGCAACGAGTAATGCGCACGCGGAAGAACGGGCGGTAGTGGACTCCGCGCGAGGCGAAGTCGGGCATGAAGTCCGTCAGGAGAGACTCCTGACGGCGCAATAAAAGGGAAAGCGCAGTTGCCGAAGAGCGGCAGGTCACGCTCCGACTATCGTCGGACCTAAGACCTGCCGCAACGAGTAGTATCACCGTTATTCTGCCTATGGGGAGTGTAAGAAGGAGATGCTGAGTATAAATCAGTCGAATAAGACAGGAAAATTCAGGACTCGGATGCGGGACGATAATGCGGGGCGATATCATACCCCCGGCAGGAGTTGAACCTGCGGCCAAAGGTTTAGGAAACCTCTGCTCTATCCTCTGAGCTACGGGGGCAGAATCTCACTCAGAATCGTACTGAATTAATGTAAGAATATCGTATTTGCCAAGCCTTTTCCGCCAGGGGATAAAAGCCAAATCGATAAGGACGGCAATTCCGGCGACTTCACCGCCGACCTTTTCTATCATCTTGCAAGCCGCTTCAAGCGTCCCGCCGGTCGCCACCAGGTCATCGATGACTATCACCTTCTCCCCCGACTTGACGGCATCAGCATGCATTTCAATTATATCGGTGCCGTATTCCAGTTCATATTCCTGAGTGACCGTTTTGGCGGGAAGTTTCCCTTTCTTGCGCACCGGAATAAAGCCGACTCCCAGCCGGTCGGAGAGGGCGCCGCCGAAGATGAAACCGCGCGACTCGATGGCGACAATCTTGTCGGCTTTTTTGTCACGACAGAATTTCTCCATCAGGTCGAGAGCCGATTTGAAAGTTTTCGGCTCGATTATCAGGGTGGTGATATCGCGAAAGACAATCCCCTTCCTGGGGAAGTCGGGGATGGAGCGTATGGCTGCCTTTAAATCCATAATTTGACCCCTAACCTTTATGTGCTATGAAAAATTTATCGTACCCGCGGGGCTTATCGTACCAGTTGATTTTGATATCGGTGATATTGGCGTAGGTTGGTCCAACCCGAAGAATTTTGATGAATTCCTCCACAACGCCCCTCTCCCCTTCGGCAACCACTTCCACCGAGCCATCGGGAAGATTTGCGACATACCCGACAAGGGGAATCTGCTGCGCCTTATTATGGCACCAATAACGAAAACCGACCCCCTGCACCACGCCCCTGACATTTATCGTAGCGCCGATAAAACTCAATCGTCATTTCCCTGCCAGTTCAATCGCCTTCGTCACCGCTTTCTCCGGGTCTTCAATCCGCTCAATTTTTTCATCGACATTCCAGGATGAAATTGAAATCACCGGTTTATCCAGTTTGAGGGCGAATGCCATCTCCGACAACGTGCCGAATTTCCCCGGCAGCGCAATGACGGCATCGGCCGATTTAATGACGACCAGATTCCGCGCTTCGCCGATTCCGGTCGGGATGGCAAAATCTATGAATGGATTTGCTTCCTTTTTGTCATCGCCCGGAAGAATCCCAATAGTGACCCCTTTTTTCGATTTGGCACCCTTGGCGGCCGCTTCCATCACGCCCCCCAGACCACCGCAGACCAGAATGGCACCTTTCTCGGCAATCGTCTTGCCGACTTTCTCCGCCAAATCTTTCAGTTTTCCTGAACATTTCCCAGCCCCGATAACAGCAATAAAGACCGGTTCTTTTTTTGCCATTAGTTAAACCTCTCTGTTACCGGATTATTGTTATCCCTGCGGGCAGATAACGGATACTTCTTCTCTCACTATTTAAAATCGGGGCGACTGGATTTGAACCAGCGACTCCTTAGTCCCGAACCAAGTGCGCTACCAGGCTGCGCTACGCCCCGATTCACCAAAAACCGACTTAAAATACATATTAGTCCGGGCAAGTCAAGGGGATTATGAAAATGCTTTATCCCGCAGGACTAAATACGGAACTTTTGACGGTTCATCAGTTCGATAGCACCGTAGTCGGTGAAATCAAGCCTCAAAGGGGATATGGAGACATATCCAGAAGAAACCGCCTCAAAATCGGAGCCCTCGACCCGGCTCCAGGTTGATTTGCCGGCAATCCAGTAGTAATTCTTGCCGCGCGGGTCGGTCTTTTCGATGATAATATCCTGATAGACCCTCTTCCCCAGTCGGGTGAAGCGATATTTGTCGTACCCCCGGTTTTTCAGCCGGGGTAAATTGATATTGAGGAAGGTTTCGACCGGCAGATCGAGTTTGTCGACCTGACGAACAAAGCGGGCGATAAATCTGGCGGCGGCGACAAATGACTTATTATTTTCACTGTCGGTGTTGGATACGGCAATGGACGGTATCCCCAGAATGGAGCCTTCTATGGCGGCGGCGACGGTGCCGGAATAGGTAACATCTTCCCCCATATTTCCGCCATGGTTGATGCCGGAAATGAGGAGGTCGGGAAGTTTATGCTTGAGGAGCCCATGCACGGCGAGCATAACGCAGTCGGTAGGAGTGCCATCACAGATATACCGTTTCTCGCCGCGGGCGTGAAGCCGCAGCGGGCGTGTGAGAGTGAGAGAGTGACTGGAGGCTGACTGCTCCCGGTCCGGCGCAACCAGAATTACGTCGGCGATCCGGCGGAGTTCCTTTTCAAGGGACAGCAGTCCATCGGCGTAAATGCCGTCGTCATTAGTAAGCAGGATTAACATCGTCTCGTTCCACAATTAGAGAATAATTCGTTTCCAAATCTGTCGTATGAACCGCCCGGTATCTTTGAGCGGATTTATATATGAGTGTGAGCCTTCATAGACGGTCGAAATGGCGGCCTCGCCGATACGGGCGCCGAGCGCCCCGGCCTGAAACAGGAGTTCGGATTCATAATCATATTTTACCGATTGGACTTTAGTCTGCGCCAGAATTTCAGTGGCAATAAGGCGAAAACCGGACTGGGAGTCGCGCACCCTCTGCCCGCTGAAGACTGAGATTATGATGGAAGTAAGATTATTGGTAAGCCAGCGGGCGAAGGGCATAACGCGAAGGGTAATTTTTCTGGTACCGATGACAATATCAGAGCGCTCTGTCTTTTCCAGCAGGCGAGGGATTTCTTCGGGAAGATGCTGGAGGTCGGCATCAATAGTGACGATATGGCGATACCCATTTTCCAGAGCATAATCGGCGCCCCGCTTCAGAGTAAAACCTTTTCCCTGATTGGGGACATTTTCCAGACAGGTTATGCCCAAAGTCGGAAGCAATTCGGCGGTATTGTCGGAGGAGCCATCATTTATAATCAAGAGGTCGGAATCAGGGACCGAAAGGCGGATGCGCGGAACCAGCCGGGGAAGATAATTGGCGGCATTATAGGCTGGAATCAGAATGAGAACCTTGGACGGGGTTAACTCCATAGCCTTCGAAACATCACCAGTTTCGGCGCGGTTCCCGATGTCTTTCAATCCAGTATCCCCAAAGAGGAAGAAGCCAGAGCGCCAGGCCGGCGTAGGCGATGGCATTCACATTGGGCGGAGGAGGACCGAAGGCATTGGCGATGAAAATAGCCCCGAGAAAGAGAATGAGCGACCAGAAGGAGTATGTCCCCGTTCGGTCTTTGGGGCGGGAAACGGTCAGATAAAGGGATATTCCGATGACATAAAGCAGGGATTCCAGGACAAAACTGAGCCAGAAGAAATTCCAGACTCCCAGTCCGACTACAGTCGGAACTCCCGGCGCCAGAGGGAGGTCGGGACGGTGTGTAAGAAGGTCGAGAAGCCAGTGACTGACGACGCCGAAGCCGAGGAGCAGAGCATTGAGGAGATGACGTCGAAACAGGAAATAAACAAAGCCAAAAGCGAGTCCCCAGATGACAACCATAAGGAGACTGTGGGTAATGGGGTACGATTTGAAATCCAGCGGCGTAAAGGCGGTGATACCGGGAACGATTTCGACTTTTTCCAGTCCCAGTATCAGCATTACAGGCCAGAGGAGGTCGATGAATTGGACAGAAAGTAAGAGAGTTCCGAGTGACAGGCGCGGCGAGATCTTTTTGGAGGCAAGTCCGACCGCGATATGACCTATGAACATTTTGTGATTCTCGCTGCGCCGCTTAATGCCGAAGCGCCCGCAAACGCCCGGCTGGAGGCATTAAAATAATGGTCGGGGAGAGCAGATTTGAACTGCCGACCTCTCGCACCCCAAGCGAGTGCGCTAAACCAAACTGCGCTACTCCCCGACAACTGACCTAATCTAACGGGGTGAGCCGAAAAGGCAAGGGAAAAGTTTAAGAAGACTCTCAATCTCCCTGCGAATATCGGCGATGAGGGTGCGGAATTTCGCCGAAGCCAGAAGTTCTTTGCGCTCATCGGTCGGCTTAATCCCTTTAAGGCGATTGCGGGCTCCCTCGATGGTGTAGTTTTCCTTGTAAAGCAGCTGTTTAATCTGGTTAATCAGTTCGATATCATGTTTCTGGTAGACCCGATTCCCCCCGCGGTTTTTTTTGGGTTTCAGCATGGGGAATTCTTTTTCCCAGAAGCGGAGCACATACGGTTCCAGATGCGTCATATGCGCCACTTCACTTATGGAGTAGTACAGTTTTTCCTCCATTTTACTTTTGCGGCGGGGCATAATAACCTTTCTGTATCTTAGTTCCAGACTTCTTCTTTTAGCGTGCGCGTCATCAGGTCGCCTAACGCTTTTATCGGAGGTTTATCTTCAAACAGGACTTTATATACTTCACCAGTAATAGGCATCTCGACGTCGTGTTTCTCCGCCAGCGCTTTTGCCGAGCGGCAGGTATCGACCCCTTCGGCAACCATTGCCATTCCGCTCAAAATCTCGCGGAGCTTCTCCCCTTTCCCGATACGGTCGCCGACATAGCGGTTCCGGGAGTGTCGCGAGATACAGGTAGTAACCAAATCGCCGATTCCGGAGAGGCCGGAGAAGGTCAGCGGGTCGGCGCCCAGACGGACACCCATGCGGGTAATTTCCGCCAGTCCCCGGGTAATCAAGGCGCCGGTGGTGTTGTCGCCGAAGCCCAGACCCTGGGTGATTCCGGAGGCTATCGCGATGACGTTTTTGAGGGCGCCGCCGATTTCGACGCCGACCATATCAGCCGAGCGATATACCCGAAAATATTTATTGCTGAAGATATTCTGAATCTCTGACGCCAATCGCTGATTAACAGATGCCGCCACGACCGATGTGGGGAGTTGACGCGCCACCTCTTCGGCGTGGCTGGGTCCGGAGAGAACAGCAATATCGGTCTCCTCGGCGGCCTCAATGACAGAGCGGATGATCTGCGAGACCCGCAGGAGGGAGCCGATTTCAATCCCTTTGGCGAGATTGACAAAGACCTTATCGCCGGTGATAATATCATTCAAAGCGACACAGACCTGGCGCATCGTCTGCACCGGCACCGCCAACACCAGATAGTGAGATTCTTCGACCACCTCCGGCAGATGATTGCTGATTCTGATATTATCGGCAATTCGGATGCCGGGAAGTTTTTTATCATGCATCCGGTGCGCCAGAAGAGTCTTGTAATCAGCCGGATTGAATTCCCAGAGAACGACCTGATGGCCGTTTGACTCCAAGAGATTGCTGATGGCAATGCCCCAGCTTCCTGCCCCCAGTACCGCGATTTTCTCAGCCATTCAATTGACCTCCCGGAAGTTTGCGGCGGAAGGAAAAGCGATTTTCGTCACCGTGGAAGAGGCGCATGATATTGGCGCGGTGCGTCAGCAGAATCACAATCCAGAGGATGAAGGTGAGCAGAAGGTAAATAGAATCGACCTTCCCGGGCCAAAAGAGGTATTCCAAAAGAACGATAAGAAAGAGCGCCAGCGAAGAGATTATCGAGCCAAGCGAAATGAAGCGGCTGGCGGCAACCGTAATAATGAAGATTGCCGCAGAAATCAGGACTTCTGAGGGAAGGAGCATTGTCATCACGCCAAGGGCGGTATTAACACCTTTGCCACCGCGGAATTTCAGGAAAACGGAGAAGATATGCCCGAGAACAGCGGTCAATCCGGCAATGATTTTTAAGTATTCCAGGTTCAGAGAACCGTCACTAATAACAGGTGCCAGTAACACTGCCAGCATCCCCTTGCCGACATCGCCGATGAAGACCAGCAGGGCGGCAAAGGGTCCGATGGTTCTCCAGACATTGGTCATGCCGATATTGCCGGAACCGACCAACCGGATATCCCTAACCCCAAAAAGCCGTGATACCAGAAATCCGAAAGGTATCGAGCCGAGCAAATAGGCGGTCAATATGACGAGGATGAAATCCAATTAATGCATTACTCCAGAATAACGGTTTAAGGCATATAATATCAATAAGTTGTCAGACCGAATCGACTGGTTGCGGTTCAGGTTCGGCCGGTGTTTCAGCGGGTATTGCCTGTCCGCTTGCCTCTTTCATGGCATTCATGAAACGCAGAGCCTCCTCGTGGTCAACTTTTTTATCCTTCATTATTTCCTGAATCATGACGGTCAAACTCTGCATATCAGCCGGGTCAACTTTCTTTTCTTTCACGGCCTGATTGAATTGATTAAAGACGGAATCAACTTCTTCCTTCGTTATTCCTTCGGGCGGGTCGGCGGTGATTTCCCGCTGCATTTGACCGCTGATTTGCAGTACGCCCCATTCCATGATGCTGTCTCTTTTGACATAACAGACAATGCTCATTGCAATGACAATGACCAGGATGACAGCGAAAACAACCAGGGCGATTAGACAGCCGCGCGACATCCCTTTCTTCGGTTCGGACATAGTTTCTCCCTTTCCAAGAGGTTAAGGTCGTACTGGTTCCGTTTACTGATTATAAAGTATTACAATACAGAATATTACTGTGCAAATATGATTTATTGGTTTAGGTTGATAAAAGATAGCAAATAGCCTCGCAGCAGGCAACAGCAAAATAAAAAAAAGACCGCCGGAAGGCGGTCTTTTACTTTATTGCAAGGAGAGCCGTTTACTCAGCCGAAGCCGATTTCTCTTTCTTGGATTTTCCTTCGGTGGCGGCGGCTTCTTTCTCTTTTTTCTTGCTTCCTTTTTTCTTACCGGCATCTTTTTCGATTTTCGGTTTTTCGGTAAGAAGCTCGACAACCGCCACCATGGCGCTGTCGCCGCGGCGGTACCCCATCTTGACGACCCGAGTAAAGCCGGAGGGCTTGCTCTTGAATTGCGGGGCAATTTCGGTGAAGAGTTTTTTCAGGACCGCTCTATCTTTGACAGAGCGAGCCACCAGGCGGCGCGCCGCCAGGGTATCTTCCTTGGCGGTGCTGACGAGCCGGTCGGCGATTCGTCTCAGCTCTTTTGCCTTGGATTCGGTGGTTTTAATCATCCGCGACGCGAATAAAGACGTAACCATATTATTCATCATCGCCTGGCGATGCGAACTGGTTCGGCTTAATTTTTTAACTTTTCTCTGGTGTCGCATCATTTACCTCTATGTAGTCGGCTCCAGGTACTTGGAAATATCCATACCAAAGGAAAGGCCGAGTTCTTCCAGAATGGCATTCAGTTCGTTGAGCGATTTTCGCCCGAAGTTTCGGTATTTAAGCATATCCGATTCCGATTTGGAAACCAGCTCCGACAGCGTCTGAATATTGGCGGCGCGCAGACAATTGGAGGAGCGGACGGAGAGCTCGAGTTCATCGACGCGGGTTTTGAGAAGCTGGCGAATCCGCACGGTTTCTTCATCTTCCACTTTTTCCTCAGCCATCGGAATTTCTTCATCTATATGGATAAAGAGCTGCAGATGGTCTTTGAGGATTTTGGCGGCATAGGAGAGAGCGTCTTCCGGGGTAATGGAACCGTCGGTAGTAATTTCCAGAATCAGTTTATCGTAGTCGGTTCTCTGCCCGACACGGGTGTTTTCGACTTCGAAATTGACCTTGATGACCGGCGAGAACAGGGCATCCAGGAAAATGGAACCGACGGGGGCATCGGGGCGTTTATTCTGCTCCGCGACAACGTAGCTTCGGCCCGAATCGATGTCGATATCCATTTTGAATTCTTTGTCTTCGACCAGTTCCGCCAGATGGAGATTGGGATTGAGAATTTCCACCTGCGGGTCCGAAGTCAACATTGAGGCCGTAATCGGTCCCTTTTTATTGACGCGTAGAGAAACGGTTTTCATTTCATCGGCGTGCAGCTTGACTCTCAATTTTTTGACATTGAGGGCGAGGTCGGTGACGTCTTCATAAAGTCCCGGAATCGTGGTGAACTCATGCAAGGCGCCATCGATACGAATAGAGACCGGCGCGGCTCCCTGAATGGAGGAGAGCAGGACGCGCCTTAAGGCGTTGCCAAGCGTAATGCCAAATCCTCTTTCCAGCGGCTCGATGAGAAAACGGGAATAGTTTTCACCGGCGGACGACTGGTCGGAGATAATTTCCTTGGGCATCTGTAAACTTTTCCATTTCATACTTAAAAGCCTCCCGATAAGGCGAATATTTCACTATTTAGAGTACAGCTCGACGATCAGCTGCTCGTTGGCCGTCAGGGGTATATCCTGACGTTTGGGCACTTCCAAAAGTTCCCCTTCCAGAGCGGCCTTGTTTAGGCGCAACCAGGATAGCTGGTCGGTCTGGCCGAATTCTTTCAGCGAGGCATGAATTATATCAAGATGCTTGGATTTGTCGCGAACTTTAATTATGTCATGCGGCTTGATCTGGAATGAAGGGATATCGACGATTTTGCCGTTGACGACAAAATGGCGATGGCGCACCAGCTGGCGGGCGGCCTTTCGCGACGGCGCGAAGCCGAGTCGATAGACGATGTTGTCGAAACGACATTCCAGAAGTTGCAGCAGTTTTTCTCCGGTGACGCCGACTTTTCTTTCGGCGCCGGCGAAGTAATTACGGAACTGATTTTCAAGGACGCCGTAAATGCGGCGGACTTTCTGTTTTTCACGCAACTGCTTGCCGTAGTTGGAAGTTTTGTAGCGCATCGACTGTCCGTGTTGACCGGGGGCGTAAGCACGGCGCTCAATGGCGCATTTGTCGGTCAGGCAGCGATGCCCTTTGAGGAAGAGTTTTTCTCCCTCACGGCGGCACAGCTTGCAGTTGGCATCACGATATCGAGCCATGTATTCTCCTATAATCTCCTACTTATTCCCGGGCGGTTAAACGCGCCGCCTTTTGGGAGGACGACAGCCATTATGCGGTATGGGAGTAACATCCTTGATGGCGGTGATTTCGAGTCCAGCCGCGGAAAGGGAACGGATAGCGGCTTCTCTACCGGCGCCGGGTCCTTTGACCCAGACTTCGACCTTCCGCACGCCTAAATCCATCGCTTCTTTGGCGCTGGAACTGGCCGCCATCTGCGCCGCAAAGGGAGTCGATTTCTTGGAGCCTTTAAAGCCGACTTTGCCGGCCGAAGCCCAGGAAACGGTGTGTCCCTGAAGGTCGGTGATGACTACCTGCGTATTATTGAAGGTCGCCTTGACGTGGGCGATACCGTTAGAATCGATTCTTCCGAGTTTCTTTTTGCCTTTCGGTTTTTTCTTCTGTTCAGCCACTTTGAGACTCCATCAAAAGTTACTTCTTAGCTATGGCTTTTTTCTTGCCGGCCACAGTTTTCCGGGGACCTTTGCGCGTGCGCGCATTGGTTTTAGTTCTCTGTCCACGGACCGGCAATCCGCGACGATGACGCAACCCGCGATAGCATCCGATATCGATCAGCCGCTTAATATTCATCGATACCTCGCTACGCAGAGCGCCTTCTACTTTAAAGTCATTTTCTATAACACTGCGAAGTTTCGCAACTTCTTCTTCGGTCAGTTTATTCACACGGGTATTGGGATTGATGCCCGTCTTCGCCAGAATTTCCCGCGCCGACGGATTCCCGATTCCATAAATGTAAGTCAGGCCTACTTCGATGCGCTTATCTCTCGGTAAATCGACACCTGCAATGCGTGCCAAGTTATCCTCCTGCTATCTGAAAATAATAATTATCCCTGACGCTGTTTGTGGTTGGGGTTTTTGCTGCAGATTACGCGGATAACACCGTGCCGCTTGATAATCTTGCAGTGCTCACATCTTTTCTTAACCGATGAACGGACTTTCATTGTCAACCACCTTGCTTTTTCGCTCTTACTTATATCTATAAATGATTCGGCCGCGGTTCAGGTCGTACGGAGATAGCTCCAATGTAACCCGATCGCCCGGCAGAATCTTAATAAAGTGCATTCTCATTTTTCCCGAAATGTGCGCCAGGACCACATGACCGTTATCCAGTTCTACCTTGAACATGGCATTGGGAAGCGGCTCCAGGACTTTTCCTTCCACCTGTATTGTATCTTCTTTTGCCATTACTCCCTAACTATAAGGTCAAGATGTCGTGACCCTTATCGGTCACCGCCACAGTGTGCTCAAAATGCGCCGAGGGTTGACCATCGGCGGTAACAATCGTCCAGCCGTCAGGTTTGGTAACCACCTGAAAGGTCCCCATATTTATCATCGGCTCAATAGCAATAACAAATCCTTTTTCCAGAGTCGGTCCTTCGTCGGGAGACCCGTAATTAGGCACCAACGGGTCCTCGTGCATAGTTTTCCCGATACCATGACCGGTCAACTCCCTGACAACGGAATATCCGGCGGCTTCAGCGACCTTCTGTATAGCCGACGAAACGATTCCGAGCCGATTGCCGGGTTGCACCTGCTCAATTCCGGCTTCTAATGAACGCCGGGTGACCTCCAGAAGTTTCCTCTTTTCCGCGGAAATCTCTCCTACCGGAAAAGTCCTGGCGGCGTCGCCATAGTAACCGTCAACTATCGCTCCGAGGTCAACCGAGACAATTTGGCCCTCGGTGAGGATTCGCCTGCCGGGGATGCCATGTACGACCTCCTCATCTATGGAGATGCAGGCGGTCGCGGGAAAACCGCGATACCCTTTAAAAGCCGGTCGAGCGCCGTGGGAC
>JBFMEF010000188.1 GCA_040753495.1 Candidatus Zixiibacteriota bacterium | reverse complement strand
CAACAAATTGCACAATTTCTTTGGGAACTCTGACTGGAAATCAAAAAAAGATTGACATTTATCTAAATGAACTTATATTTAATCGATTGAGAAATATCCGCAATTAAAGACTTAAAGAACCCCATTGAATAACTGCTAACGGATTCTAACAGCCCCAAACTCTCTTAAATAGGAGGTCGAGATGTTTAATCCGAGGAAAATCAGGATTTTTTTGACGTTGATTTTCTTCCTGATTCTCAGCCTTTCAAGTTCCGTTAGCGGGCAGGATTCATTGACCTTGAATCTCTGGATTGGAACCGCCAGCGGTTACCCCAATCAGCAGGATGCTATCATCCCGATTTTTGTGGAAAACCCATCTGATTCCATCGCCGCATTCCTCATTCGCATCATACTGAATCGTCCCGACATGATTGTCTTTCAGGGAACGACGGCGGACCTGATTGATACCAGCGGGACACTCATATCCGGCTGGAGTTACGTCAATGCTAATTCGGTGAGCGGGACCGGGCACGATATCAGAATTGTTGCCCTGGCAACGTTATTTCCGGGACCGGTTGTCCCCCCTATTGAGCCGCAGAGCGGAAATATACCGCTCATCAAAATCAAAGCTGATGTCCTCAATGTGCCCGATACCACCTCCGACCGATATGCCTTGCTCCTTATTGACAGGAGACTGGATGCCATCCAGTTTTCCGACCCGTATGGACAGATGATTGGATTGACGTACGACACCCTTTTGGACACCAGCTGGTTTCGCTGTAACACCTGGCAGGGCACAACCTGTGTGAGCTGGATGCAGGTTACCGGACCGCCTGCCGACTCCATTTCAATCGATACATCCGTGGTGCCGGTTCTCGACACCAGCGTGGTGGAGGTCGTTGACGGCCTTTTCGTAATTCATCAGTGCGGCGACGCCAACGGAAACGGCACCATAAATATTCTTGATGGCACCTATATTTTGAGTTACCTCTATCAGCAGGGACCGCCGCCGCCGGCTTTACTCGCCGGCGATGCCGATGGTAACGGTAGTATAAATATCCTCGATGTCACCTTTCTGATAAACTACCTGTTCAAGGGAGGTTCTATCCCGCTCTATTACCGTTGAGTCCGCAAGAATACCGCTTCACAAGATTCCGAAAGTGGCGGCTTAACTCAAGCCGCCACTTTTATATCTGTCGGCGAATTGCTTGACGTCCTCCCTTTCCCGTGTTATTTTCAACCCCAAGTGTAAATTTATGCAAATCAAATTTCTCGACCTTAAAGCGCAGTACGATAGTATCCGCGGTGAAATCGATTCCGCCATTGCTGAAACGATTTCTTCCTCTTCGTTTATTCTCGGTCCCCGGGTGTCGGCGTTCGAAAAAAACTTCGCCGCCTATTGCGGTTGTACCGAGACGGTAGCCCTAAACTCTGGCACTACCGCCCTGCATCTGATTCTCAAAGCGCTGGGAGTGGGACCGGGGGATGAAGTCATTACCGCCGCCAATACTTTTATTGCCACGGTCGCTTCAATTATTTATACCGGAGCCAGACCGGTGCTGGTCGATATTGACCCGCACACAAGGAATATTGACCTGGATAAACTGCCCTCAGCGGTCAGCCCCCGCACGAAAGTTATCATGCCGGTTCATCTTTATGGACGGATGGTCGATATGGAGCGGCTCAATAGCCTCGCGAATAAACATTCTCTTTGGGTGGTGGAAGATGCCTGCCAGGCGCATGGGGCGAAGTTCCAGGGAAAACCTGCCGGCTCTTACGGTATTGCCGCCGCCTTTTCTTTCTACCCCGGCAAGAATCTCGGCGCCTACGGGGAGGGAGGAGCGGTTACCACTTCCGATAAGGAACTGGCGCACAAAATCAGGATTCTCCGCGACCACGGAAGCGAAAGAAAATACTATCATGATATGATAGGATACAATGCGCGCATGGAGGGGCTGCAGGGAGCGATTCTGGAGGTGAAACTTCGTCATCTTAACAGCTGGAATCAGGAGAGAAACCGGGTGGCATCACGATATCGAGTAAACCTCGATAGCCTGCCTCTGGGACTGCCATCGGAATCCGCTGAGTATTACCAGGTCTACCATCAGTTCGTAATTGAGACCGACAGGCGCGATGAGCTTCAGAAATTTCTGGCAGAATGCGGCGTTCCCACTATGATTCATTACCCCGTGCCGGTCCATAAGCAGAAAGCCTTTGTCGAAACCGGATTGAAGACCGGACCGCTGCCGGTAACAGAGCGCTTGTCGGAGAGAATTCTCTCCCTGCCGATATATCCGGAATTGACCGACCAGCAGGTTGATTTTATATCAAGCAGAATTAGGGAGTTTTTTGGGCAATAAGAACACTCTGGAGATTGCGCCCCGTTGGGAACTGGCGGCATTTCTGGTCGTTACTCTCCTGGCGCTTCTTGTCAGGATAAATCATCTATCCGCCGACCCGCCTATTGAACTCACGACCAGCCAGGATGTCTATACCGACCCGGCACAATATACCTCCTTTGCCCGAAATTATGTCCTCTTCGGGAGTTTCAATCCGCTGCATGATTACCGTCTGGTTTTCTTCCTCAAATCGGCAACCACCCTGCTGGCAGTGGCGATATTCAAGTTATTTGGTGTCAGTTACGCCTCCGCCAATACCGTCGGACTCGCTTTCTCATTCTCAACTTTGATTCTGCTGTACTTTATTATCCGAAAAGCGGCCGGTGTAATCGCGGCGCTTCTCTTCTTGCTCTTCATTTCGTTTGACTTCAATCAAACATTCTTTGGCCGGCTCTCTTTCCTTGAAAACAGCATGAATTTCTTTGCCGTGGCATCTTTTGCCGTCTTGTATCTGTCGCACAAAGCGGCTCTTCTGCCACTGGCAGGGCTGCTTTTGGGCGCCGGAATCTTCTTTGGCAAACTTATCGGCATGACCTATTTCTTCCCCTTCTTTTGCTATGCCCTGTACGAGTTTTACCTGGGATATCCCTCGGAGACAAAAAGAATCGCAAAGAAATATCTTCTGTTTGCCGCTGGCTTTGCCGGTATTGCGGTTTTCTGGTATTTCTTCAGTTATCGACCGATGGCATCCTCGGTAACCGGATATGTTGAAGAACAGGCGTTTGACCTCTATGGCGCTCCGACCGCTTTGAAATCGTTTGGCGATTTCCTTTACAAATATGTCTCTCTGGGAATGAAAAGCCGCCTCTTTGAGCGGATGCCGGTGCCGGCATTGCTTGGTTGGGGAATGATAGTATTTATTCTTTATAAACTGACTCCTCTATCAGACCTGCGTCGAAAGCTGGTCAGTCTCTCGCCCGGTCTTATATTTTTCTTTGCCGCCGCGCTGGGAGCATACGGCGCGCTGATGATCTGGAATTATCGGCCTCTGCGGTACCAGACTATGCTTATCTATCCCCTCTATGCTCTTGCCGCTATCATGGTATCAAATCTCTTGGGCAGGAAGATAAAATCACCATCTAAACCGAATCGAACAGTTCTGTTCTGGTCGCTGTTCTTTATCCTGTCGCTGGTGGCTCTCTATCAATTGCTTCAGCAGGCGATAGGATATGAGAAAGGTTCCTTTGACCTGACAACGGTGCCTTACTTCTTCCTTGCTATTGGTGTCGGATTTACTTTTTTGGCTTATTTCATTGTCAACTTTACCGCTGTTTCCCGTCTGCTGGCATCCCGTCCGGCGCGGTACATTCTCTTGATTGCGTTAATTGCGGGGACCATCCTGCCGGGGGCAATCAAGTATCTGCATTGGTCGGGGCGCGCCACTTATTGTATCGAAGCCAATTCTCGCGACATAAACACCGTCTTATCCCCCGAAGCGGTAATTTCGGGGCCATACGCCGCTACTCTCACTCTGGGAAATATCAACTCTAACCTGATTCATATGTTTGGTGTCGCCAATGTTGATACGGCGTTTTTCAAAAGGTATCCCATTACCCATCTGCTTCTGGATAAGTCCAATGAAGAGCAGGCTAAGAACAACTATCCGGAGATTATGCGTCAGGCAAAACAGGTCTCTTTTTATTATATTGGCACCTTTCGGGTGACACTCTATCGTGTGGCCGGAGCCACCGGCAATATTACCGCCGACCAGTATCAACTTTCCAATTACGAAATCGCTATCGACAGTTATTTCCGCAACCAGTACGAAACCGGTCATCTCTATATGAGACGTCACCAGACGCAGTTTCCCCGGAATTTATCCGCCAACTACGCCTCCGCCCTGCTGGCTCACGAGTTCAAAATCTATGATGAGGCGGAGATGTTCTTTAAGGAGGCGATCGCCTTTTCACCCACCGATTTCCACTTGCGTTATCGATTGGGAGAATTCTATATTGCCATGAATCGCGAGAGTGGACGTCCCGAGTTTTATGAAAAAGGCAAAAAGGAGTTGGAACTGGTCAAGAAATACAATCCAATTTCAAAGCAAGTGTGGAAAAACGTCGATGATTTGCTTGCCGGCAAATCAACAGGAGAGATAGAATGATTTCTGTAATTGTGCCGGCGTACAATGAAGAAGGCAATATAGCTGAATTCTGCCGCCAGTTTGACCAGATGCGCCGCCAGGTAAATCATCCTTATGAGTTGATACTCATTGATGATGGTTCCACCGACAGCACCTGGAAGGTCATTCAGGAACAAGCCGCAAAATACGAATTCATCCGTTGTGCCCAACACCCGGTAAATCGCGGTCTGACCGAGGCCTTGCAGACCGGCTTTGCCAATTCATCCGGGGAGATTTACGTCTTCTATCCGGCTGACCTGCAGTACCTGCCGGAAGATATCCCGGCGCTGGTGCAGCCGATTCTTGACGGCGCCGATGTCGTGGCGGGATGGAAACAGGGAAAATACCGGAAACGGTTTGTATCCGGGATTTACAACTATCTTTCCCGACGAATCTTCAATCTCAAAATTCATGACCAGAATTCGGTCAAGGCGTTTCGGGCCGAAGTAACCCGCGATATGTTTTTGCGCCGCGATTGGCATCGTTACCTGGTGGTCCTGGCGGCGGACCGGGGGTACAAAATTGCCGAGGTAAAAATACCGCTGTACGAACGGCGCTGGGGAAAATCGAAATTCTCCATCTGGCGCATACCGGTCGGTGTCCTCGACATGATTGCCGTCAAAACCCAGCTGACCCTGCTGAAAAAACCGCTCCTCTTTTTCGGATTCACCGGCTCCATCTTTCTGCTGCTTGGTTTTCTGGTCGGACTGGTGGCGCTCTATTTCCGTTTCGTGGAAGGGGAAGGATACCGTCCCATGCTCTACCTGGTCATGCTGCTCTCCGGGCTGGGTATGGGGTTTTTTATTCTGGGATTTTTGGCCGAAGCGCTGGCCGCATTGAAAGAGGAACTGGCGGTTATCCGAAAAAAACTGTCCGACTTCGAACGGAAACAGAAGTGAAGACTATAATGAATATCTTTCAGGTCAACCGGGAGAGATGATTGAACAGGAAACCGGAATCAAAGAAAGCCGCAGCGCCGGCTAATCTCGAAAATTTTCAATATTACCTGCCGGTCTTGCTGGTAGTAATGCTGATTGGGGTCATACTTGTATTCGGCGAGTTTATCTTTTCCAACCAGATGCTCTATGGTTCCGATACTATTAACGCCGGAATATTCTTCCGGCACTTCTATGTCGAGTATTTCAATGCCCACGGCCAGGTGCCGGTATGGAATCCTTTCATATTCGGGGGGATGCCGTACATTGACGCTTTTCATGGGGACATTTTCTATCCCCTTTCGATTCTCAAATTCTTCGGCAACTTCTATAGAATGCTCGGCTTCAATCTGGTCCTGCATATCCTCCTTGCCGGCATTATTATGTTTTTTACCGCCCGCCAGTTTCGCCTGGGGCGTCTGGCGGCAACCCTTTCGGCTCTGGCGTATATGTTTTCGGGACTGCTGATTTCGCTGGTGGCGCCGGGACATGACGGCAAAATATTCGTTACCACATTATTTCCTTTAACTATCCTGTTTTTAGACCGCGGCTTCGAAAAGAAGCCTGTTCTGAATTTTACTTTGCTGGGACTGGTCATCGGCGTAATTATCCTCAGCCCCCATCCGCAGCTGTCATACTATTCGCTTTGGTCAATTGCGGCATACTCTATCTTCAAGCTGATTCTTCGCTTCCGAGAAAGGAAAAGCCCTGGCTCCTTGGTAATGCCTTCGGCGCTACTGGCAGGAGCAGTTGTAATCGGACTGATGGTTTCTGCCGTCCAATTCTATCCGGGATATATTTATACCACCAAATATTCTCCTCGGGCCGATACCAAGCGTGGTTATGAATGGGCGACCTCCTGGTCGATGCATGAGGAAGAGGCTTTCTCCCTGGTTGTCCCGGAATTTTCCGGAAGTACCGGCGGGGAAGGTGACTATTACTGGGGGAAAAATGTCTTCAAAGACAATTCAGAATACGCCGGGGTAATACCGCTGATGCTGGCATTGCTGGCGGTACTGTTCAGCCGGCGGCGTGAAGCATATTTTTTCGCCGGATTGGCGCTGTTTGCCTTGATTTACGCCCTGGGAGGGACAACTCCCCTTTTCAAGATATTCTATTATCTCATTCCCAATGTAAAATCGCTGCGCGCCCCCAGTACGATTATGTTCATCTTCCTTTTCTCGGTATCACTTCTGGCTGGAATGGGGTTGCAGTATCTGATTGAGAAGGGGCGCGAAGCAAGTGACGCCGTGAAGCGAAAAATTTATCGTTATCTTGCCATCTGCTCCGGCGCTCTTTTCGTCTTTGCCTTTCTTTATCTGGTGGCGGGAGAGACAATGCTCTCCTTTTATAGTTCTCTTTTCTATGGCGACATTAAGAATCCTATCCCCGGGCAGCCGAATCTGTCCAAATGGCAGCTGGCGCTTATGAATCTTCCAAATATCAAGACGGGACTTTGGATTGTCTTTTTCTTCGTGGCGGCCGTCTCCGTATCCATTTACTTATTTTTGTCCAGGAAAACGGGGATGGCTATTCTCCTGGTTATTCCGCTACTGGCTATGAGCGATGGGGTCAGGTTCAGCTCTCGCTTTGTGAGAACATTCGACTATCGTCAGCAATTCTCGCCCAATCCAATGACCAATTATATAAACGGCCTGCCGGGAAAATTCCGCATCCTTAATCTCGGTTCAGTCCCGCATGATTATCTCCCCTTTTTCGGAATCGAGGTGGTAACGGGATATCATGGAAACCAGTTGCGCTGGTATGATGACCTCCTGGGGGGACCGTCACTCACCAATCAAGGCAATCCCCATTTTCTGAATCTGGTCGGCACAAGATATATCCTGGCGCCGAGCAATGCCAAGCTGCCTCCCAACTACTTCG
Organism: Candidatus Zixiibacteriota bacterium; assembly: GCA_040753495.1. Lineage (NCBI taxonomy): Bacteria > Pseudomonadati > Candidatus Zixiibacteriota > Candidatus Zixiibacteriota bacterium. Next base: position 12,336 of record JBFMEF010000188.1, on the reverse strand, counting down.
GCGCCGAACCGCTGGTGACCGAGCGCGATTTCAGCGGCGCGGTTCTATACAAAAACAGCAACGCCTTCCCTCGGGCGTACCTTGTTTCCACTTTTGAAGTCATTCCGGAGCGGAAAGATATCTATCCCCGCGTTCTGGGAGGAACTGCAGATCTGCGAAAGAAAGTTTTCCTTGAAAAAGAGCCGACTATTGCTGTCAATTCATCGGATACGGTCGGTGGCATTGCTGAGGTTGTCTCCTACGCCATTGATTCGGTCGTGGTCGATATTCAAACCACCGAGAACAGCATACTTGTCCTGACTGATAATTATTACTTCGCCTGGGAAGCGTTTGTTGACGGGGTCAAGACGGAGGTGCTGCGAGCCAATGGCTCCTTCCGCGCCGTTCCGGTCGCCGCCGGGTCAAAGCAGGTCATCTTTAAGTACAACAGGTCTCTGAACAATCGGGCTAAAGCAATAACTTATCTGGCGCTGCTTTTAATCGCGTCGGTTGTGGCGGTTCATCTGTTCCAATCCTCGCGGGAAAGGAAAAAGCCGCCGACGAAAATATGACAACAAGTAATCGACCCCTGATAATCTTTCCCACCTACAACGAAAAGGAGAATATTGAGCGGATAATTAATGCCGTTCTGGGGCAGGATGACTCTATTGAAGTGCTGGTGGTGGATGATAACTCGCCTGATGGAACGGGCCAAATCGTTGATAAACTTGCCGCCGCCAACCGAAGAATCCATATTCTGCACCGGGAGAAGAAAGAGGGATTGGGGCGGGCTTACATCGCCGGTTTCAAATGGGCGATTGAAAGAAAATATGACTATATATTCGAAATGGATGCCGATTTCTCCCATGGGCCTGATTACATTCCGGACTTTCTTGAAGCGATCAAGGAAAATGACCTGGTAATCGGCTCCCGCTATATCTCCGGAGTCAATGTCATTAACTGGCCTATGAGCCGCCTGTTATTGTCTTATTTTGCCAACGTTTATACCCGGATTATTACCGGTCTGCCGGTGCGCGACGCCACCGGCGGTTTCAAATGTTTCCGACGACAGGCCCTGGAGGCTATTCCGCTTGATTCCATTAAATCAAACGGATATATATTTCAGATCGAAGTGTCCCTCCGAATATGGAAGAAAGGGATGCGCCTCAAAGAGATTCCGATAGTCTTTGTTGACCGCCGTTTGGGGGCATCCAAAATGTCCAAGAAGATTGTTCGGGAGGCAATCTGGAAAGTCTGGTACCTCCGTTTAATGTCCCTTCTGGGACGTCTAAAGTAAGTGCCTGAGGCAATGTCTGGAATATCAGTATCCGCCATCATTGTAACTTACAACTCTGCCGATTCGATTATCAATTGCCTTGCCTCTCTGCTGCCTCAATTAAAATCAGTCGGGGGAGAGGTTGTCGTGTTTGACAACAACTCGACTGATTCCACGGTGCTATCAATCAGGGGGAATTATCCCGAAGTCAAGATTATGACTTCCCCCAAAAATATCGGTTTTGCCGCCGCCTGCAACGCTGCCGCGCCATCGGCTATCGGGGATTTTCTGCTTTTCGTCAATCCCGACCTCCTTTTGGATAACAACGCCATTTCTATGATGCTTGCCTGCTTCGAGCGCCGAAGCGATTGCGGCATAGTAACAGCCCGCCTGCGTTTTCCCGATGGCCGCTTTCAGGCTAATTGTCGGCGTTTCCCGACTATATCAAATATCTTCCTCTCCCGCGGCTCTCTCCTGCAAAGGTACAAACTGCTTAAAGACAACGGCGCCTACACTCTGCCGGATTACCCTGAAATAACCAGAGTTCCGGCAATCTCGGCGACCTGTCTGATGATTCGGCGCTCCTTGTTCGACGAACTGAAAGGGTTCGACTCTCGTTTTTTCCTTTTCATGGAAGACACCGACCTCTGTCAGCGGGCGCTTCTGGTCGGCAAGAGCACCTTTTTCACTCCCCATGCCGGAGCGGTCCATCTCTGGGGCAGCGGCTCCAATATCGCCGCTTGGAGAAGAGATTTCTATCAGCATATGTCGGTCTGGAAATATTTCCTGAAATATTACCCTAATGGCTTTTCCATTTTGGCTCTTCCGCTATTGCTGGCAATCAATCTTGTTGCAAAAATTATTCTCAGAGGGGGTAGCAAGAAATCCCGCCCCCTCATAGTTTGAAGCATGAATCACTGGCTTAACATATCTGTTTTCCTGTCTTCATTCATTCTGGCGTTTGTCTCGGTGCTGGGGGTAATCAGGCTCTGTGAAAAGCATGACATACTCGATTATCCGGGATTGCATAAGCGACATAAGCGGCCTACGCCCAATCTGGGGGGCGCCGCTATCTTCATTTCCTTCTGGCTGGTTTTGACCGGCCTTGTCCTTTTCAAGCCCGGCTCCGTTGCCGAAATCACCAACCCCTTTCCCTTTATCATAGGCGGTGGGGTGATAATCTTCCTGCTGGGAGTGATAGATGACCTTCATCCTCTCCGCGCGAAACACAAATTGGCGGTGGAAATGATGGTCGGTTTGATACTCTACCTGGGCGGGTTAAAGGCCGCTTGGCTCTCCATTCCGGGATTCGGTTCCGCCTCGCTGGGACACTTTTCCGCCGTGATTACCATTCTCTGGGTAGTCGGCTTGACTAATGCTATTAATGTCATCGATGGGCTCGATGGTCTTGCCTCCGGAGTTTCTTTCATCGCCGCCGTCTCAATGGCGATTATCGGATTTCTGTTCGGCATATCTTCGGTGGTAGCGATTTCATTGACTCTCGCCGGAGCGGTTCTGGCTTTTTGGTTTTTCAACCGTCATCCCGCGAAAATATTTCTTGGCGACGGCGGCTCTCTCTTGATCGGATATATATTCGCCTTCATTTCATTGCTTGTTCCTATTAAATCGTTCACGGCTGCCGCTCTCTTTCTGCCACTCATGGTGCTGGGCGTCCCCTTGATTGAAATCGGTTCCTCCTTCCTGCGGCGTTTCGCCGCCGGCAAAGATGTCATGAAAGCCGACCGCCGGCACATTTTCCACTACCTTGCCTATCTCGGTCTTTCCCAGCGCCAGGTGGTTGCGCTCTTTTATCTATCCGGGATACTGCTGGGAACTGTTGCCGTCATAATGTTCTACTTCGAGAGAATCCTGCTCCTGGGGCTGCTTATCCTTTTTATGGTTGTAATTTTTATATTATTTTTTATCTTAATGGGCAAAATTCGCAAGGAGAATAAGCCGTCCCGTAACGGCCATTGAGTATGCAGGACAAACTTTGCCTTGAGTTTGAGCGACCTATTATGGAGCTGGAGAAAAAAATCTCCGATATGAAAGATTTTGCCGCCGGCTCGAATATTCAGCTGTCCGAAGAAATCGCTTCCTTGCAGTCAAAGGTCAATAAGATGCGGGAGGAGATTTTCTCCAGTCTAACCCGCTGGCAGAAAGTCCAGCTGGCGCGCCATCCGCGACGTCCCCATACCCTCGACTATATAGAACTGATAACCACCGATTTCATTGAGCTTCATGGCGACCGGTATTTTGCCGATGACAAAGCGCTGGTGGGCGGATTTGCCAAAATCGAGGGTCGGCCGGTGCTGATAATTGGCCAACAGAAGGGGCGCGACACCAAGCAAAAACTTCTGCGAAATTTCGGGATGATGCATCCGGAGGGTTACCGCAAGGCGTTGCGCTTATTTAAATTGGCTGAAAAATTCAACAGGCCGATTGTAATCCTGATAGATACTCCGGGGGCTTATCCCGGTATCGGCGCCGAGGAGCGCGGACAGGCTGAGGCGATTGCCCGAAATCTTCGCGAAATGGCGGTTCTGACGGTTCCGATTGTAATCGTAATCATAGGGGAGGGGGCATCCGGCGGCGCCCTTGGTATCGGCGTCGGCGATAAAATATTTATGCTGGAGTACTCGTGGTACTCGGTGATATCACCAGAAGGCTGTTCTGCGATACTCTGGCGCGATGCCGCCCAGGCGCCCCATGCGGCCGAGGCGCTGAAACTTACGGCCGATGACCTGATGGAACTGGAGATTGTGGACAAGATAATAAAAGAGCCTCCCGGCGGGGCGCATAATGATTATAACACCATGGCGGCATCAATAAAGATCGAGGTGGTAAGCGCCCTGGATGAACTGCAGACCCTTCCTGTTGACCAGTTGTTGCAAAGTCGCCTGATGAAATTCCGCCGTATGGGGGTTTTCCGGATTGCGGAGGATTAAATGAGCCTTTCTAAAGACCTGCTGGAGCTGATTGTCTGTCCCAAGTGTAAGGGACACCTAATCTATCTGCCGGAACAGGAGCAATTGAAGTGCGAAAACTGCAGGCTGATTTATCGGGTAGAAGATGACCTGCCCATTCTGTTAATTGAGGAAGCGGAAAAATATTGATTGAGGTGAATATGAAACTATCTAAATTCTGTTCCGAAGACTTAATCACATTTAATCTCAAGGCGACAACTAAGGACGGGATTCTGAAAGAACTGGTGGAACTGGCGTCAAAATCAAACCTGGTCAAAGACTCGGTGGAGCTTTTGCAGGATGTCCGGGAGAGGGAGAATCTGGTTACGACCGGAGTCGGATACGGAGTTGCTTTCCCGCACGCTAAGACCAAAGCCACCAAGGGTATTGTCATTGCCTTTGGCCGCTCCGACAAGGGGGTTGACTTCGATGCCATGGACCACAAGCCGGCCCATCTCTTCTTCCTGATTGCCGCCCCTGAGGATGCCATAGGGGCTCATCTTAATGTCATGGCGCGCCTCTCTTATATCATGAAATCAGAGGAAAATCGCAACAAGATGATGGCTGTTACTTCTCCGGGGGAACTGCTGCAAATGCTTGATGCCATCGAATAATCGACGGCGACGCACGGAGGCGTTAAATTTATGAGATGGTTCTCGACGGTTTTCCATAAAAATCGTCGTCTCCTCAATTACATTCTGGCGGCTGTCTTCCTTTTGCTGGTCACGGTCATCAATGACCCGGTTCGCATTAGCCTCGCCAAAATTTCAGCGTCCGTTTTCTATTCCCCTTTTTTCCGCCTTAAGAGCCATATTCAGGAGTTGCAGAATGTTGCCGAGGAGAATCGTTTCCTGCGCCGTCAATTGACGGAAACATCGCTGCAATTAGTCCGGCTTAATGAAGCCCGCCGGGAAAATCAGCGGCTCCGCGAACTGCTTGGTTTCGAACCTCCCGAAAATTTCCGGTTAGTCCCGGTCAAAATTGTTTCTCTTTACCAGCAACTCTATCCGGTCGCCGCTGTCGTGAACAAGGGCTCCAACGACGGCATCAGGGCAAACCTGGCGGTGGTCAATCGCTATGGTCTGGCGGGCAAAATTGTCGATGTCATGACCAATTATGCCACAGTTCAACTCCTCACCGACCCCTCCAATGCGGTATCGGGACGGGTGGGGGATAGCCGCCAGATAGGCATCGTCCGTTTTTCCACTCAGCGCGGCTTATATATGGATAATCTGCCCGCCGACGCTCAGGTCAAGAAAGGAGACTTGATTATCTCTTCCGGGCTGGGCGGCGTCTATCCTCCCGGATTGGCTATTGCCCAGGTTGACTCGGTTTATGCCAACGCCGGGGAAATACTCAAAAGGGTCAACCTTCGCCCCACTGTAAATTTCTTCGAGATTGACGAATTATATATACTGATGGAAGACTGATTATGACCCTGATTCTCTATATCGTCGGACTCTTTGCCCTCGCCTTTTATCAGACTATTTTAGCCGAGATGCTCTCCATTTATGGCGTTACCATCGACCTCGCCGGGCTTCTTGTCATCATGGTCGCCATTCGCAAAAACGAGACCGTTGCCCTCTGGTTCGCCGTGGTTGCCGCCATTGTCGTCTCCACTCCCAATGCCACCGTCATGCCCTGGGAAATCCTCGTGCTGGGACTTATCGCGCTGGCAATCAAACACCTCAGTTCCCGTCTCAATCTCGAAACCTCATTATCCAAATTGACTCTGCTGGGTTTCTTTCTGCTTGTTCACGGGCTGTTGATAAGCTTGGTCGCTCAGGGAGAGGACCTCTTTTACCTTTTCTATCGCTCCGTTCTCCCGGGAGTGCTCTATACTCTGATTTTTGCCTGGGCTTACTTTGTGATTACGGAGATACTGGCATCACCACGAGGGGTCAAGGAAAGCGCTTGAGATGTCCGCGTACTTCATCGAAAAGGACCATCGCGCCAAGATAGCCAGCGTCCTCTTGATAATCGCCCTGATGGTAATCATAGCCGGGCTATTCTATCATCAAATTATAAGGTACAAATCTTTTCTGGCGCAGTCGGAGGAGAATCGCATCCGCATTAGACCAATCATTCCCAAGCGGGGCGTGATTTTTGACCGCAATATGGAGATGATTGCCGACAACCGTCTCTCCTTCACGGTCTCTATAGTGCCGATGGAGATGGAAAAAGACGTGACTCTTCCGCGTCTGGCGGAACTGACCGGAGCTGATACATTGGAGATAAAGAAAAAATTGAACGCCAATTTCATCAGCAAATATATTCCGGCCGCCGTCCTCCGGGACCAAGATATCGGCGTTATTTCGACTCTGGAAGAAAACGGCGAGCATTTCCCTGGAGCAACTTACAGCGTGGAATCGGTGCGACAATATGTCGAGGGGATTTCTGCTGAGACTTTTATCGGTTACATTGCCGAGGTAGCGCCGGATGAAATCGACAATGAATCGCAGTGGGGTTATCGTCCGGGGCGGTTGATAGGGAAGAAGGGGATTGAGAAGGCTTATGACCGCGAACTGCGCGGAATTGAAGGCACCGATTTTATCGAGGTCTCAGCCCGCGGGCAGATAATCGGACCATACGGCGGTAAAGATCGGGTTCCGGCCGTACCGGGGGCAGACTTGGTGCTCACTATCGATGCCGCTCTCCAGAGAGAAATCGTCAAATTCTATGATAGTCTTCAGGCAAGCGGAGGGGTAGTGGCGCTTGACCCGACCACCGGGGAGATTCTGGCGCTGGCGTCTTTCCCGGGACTTGATCCCAATCTCTTCTCCGGTGTCATCCCCGATGAAATCTGGCGGAGCATCATTGATGACCCCCGCCATCCGCTCCTCAATAGGCCTACCTCCAGCATGTATCCCCCTGGTTCCACGGCGAAATTGCTCACTGCCGGCGCCGCTCTCGAAAGAGGCGTCTTAACTCCAGAGACGATACTTCGTGGCTGCGGCGGCGGCATGCGTTTCGGGAACCGCGTTTTCAAATGCTGGCAGGAACATGGGCATGGCCGCCTGGACCTCTATCATGCGGTCGAGCAATCCTGTAACGTCTACTTTTATCAGGTGGGGCAGATTCTTGGTTTAGATGCCTGGAATGAATTTGCCGTCAAATGCGGCTTTGGCAAGAAAAGCGGTATCGATATTAGTGGCGAGCTCTCCGGAATTGCGCCGAGCCGCGCTTACTATGACAAAGCCTTTGGCCCCAACCGCTGGTCTAAACTGTTGATTCTGAACATAGCCATCGGGCAGGGAGAGTTTATTGTTACGCCGCTTCAGCTGACGCAGTTCTATGCCGGGCTGGCTAATGGCGGCAAGGTCTTCAAGCCGCATCTGCTTAAAGAGATTCGCTACCCCGAGCGGTCTGTTCAAAAAATCGAACCAACTCTCTCTTTCACCTTGCCCTTCTCGCAAAACACCCTTTCGGTCCTTTCGCGCGCGCTGGAACTGGTGGTGCAGGGGGAGCGCGGAACCGCCAAAGGGCTGCGGAACAAATATTACACCATTGCCGGTAAGACCGGAACGGCACAGAACCCCCATGGCAAGGACCACTCCTGGTTTGTCGGCTATGCGCCGTCGAACGCCCCCAGGATTCTGGTCTGCGCTCTGGTGGAGAATGCCGGGCATGGTTCCGAAGTGGCGGCACCGCTGGCAGGCAGAATTATTAAGCGATACCTTCTCGGCGACTCCACCCAGAACGTCATCGCCCAGAGCGTCGCGGAAAGCCCGGTGACGGAATGACCGTTGATTACAAAAGCCTCGACTGGAAATTCATTCTGGCGACCGTCGGACTATCGCTTATCGGCATCATGCTGATTTATTCGGCGCACTATGACAGCAGCGCCGGTTCTTCTTTGAATTTCTATATTAAACAGTCAATCTGGCTTCTGCTTGCCTTCGTGCTCTTCAATGCGGTGTTCCATATTCCGGTGCGGGTAATTGATTTTATCGCCTATCCGCTATACGGATTGTCTATTATTTTGCTGATTCTGGTCCTGGTCGCTGGAGAGACCCGCATGGGCGCCTCGCGCTGGTTCTCTCTCGGTTTTATGAGCGTTTCTCCCTCCGACATCGGCAAACTGGCTCTCATTGTGGCGCTTTCACGCTTTTTTGCCTACACCAAATTACCGCCACAGTCTAAGCGACGGCTCGCTTTTTCGGCGATGCTGGCATTCATCCCGGCGCTTCTCGTGATGAAACAGCCCGACCTCGGCTCCTCGCTTGTTTTTGTCGTCCTCCTTTTCAGTCTCTGGTTCTGGTCCGGACTCTCTCCGGCATATCTGATACTAATTGTCTCTCCTCTTATCTCCCTGGTGGCCGCTTTCCATTGGATTGCCTGGGTCATATATCTGGTTCTTCTAATAGTCTTTATGCTGATCCTCAAACCGGGGATACTTTTTGGGGTAATCGTTTTTACTTTCAATCTTGCCTTTGGTATGATAACCCCGTTCATCTGGAATCATCTTGAAGACTATCAGAAGCTGCGTGTCATTACTTTTCTCGACCCGGGGCGGGACCCCCAGCGCGCCGGTTATCAGATAATACAATCGAAAATCGCCATCGGCTCCGGCGGGATTATTGGTAAGGGGTATCTTGAGGGGTCGCAGAGCCAGCTGAAATTTCTTCCCGAACGGCATACTGATTTCGTCTTCTCCGTCCTCGGCGAGGAATTCGGTTTTGTCGGCACCCTGACCGTCGTTTTGCTTTTTGGCTTCATTTTCTATCGAGGAATCAGGATTGCCTCCCGCTGTCGCTCCAAATTCACTTCCAATCTGGTCTGGGGGGCGCTCACCATCATCTTCTTTCAATTCTTTGTCAATATTGGTATGACTTTCGGTCTCATGCCGGTCACCGGTCTTCCTCTGCCGTTCCTCAGTTATGGCGGCACCTCGCTTTTGCTCAACTGGACACTCATCGGCATCATCGTCCTGGCTGACTATCACAGGTCGGAGTATTAAGTGATTTCGCGTCCATTGTTTTCCTTCGCTTCTGTGCTTCTTGCGTTTTTTGCGGAGAATGCCCGAGCTGTGACTTTAGAATCGGTTCTTCCGCCCGGATACGCCGATTCGGTGGCGCAGATAACAAACTATCGGCAGAGCGGAAAAGCGACAGTTTACGGGCTAACCGGCGATATTGAAATCATATATGCTGAGCCGGATAGATTTCTGGTCTCCTATGAACTCGGTCCAATGAAACTCTCTCAGGGCTTTGATGGCTCGGTCGCTTGGACTCTTGACCAAAATCAGCAAATCGTGACATTGAGCGGTAATGAGCGGAAAAAAATCATCAATGCCGCCTTTCTGGCGGGACAATCCTTCCTCGGTATCGGCAGAATGTCCGGCGAATACACCTACCTGAAGGATACCGTAATCGCCTCCGTAAATTATCATCTCTTCCTGGCGCTGCCGGAGGGTGGCGATTCGCTCTGGATTTTTGTGAATCAGGAGACAAGAAGGATTGAGATGACAGCGGAACAGCTCGATGAAATCACGATGCATACTTTTCTCAGTGATTTTCGCGACATCCACGGCGTCCCCTTTCCCTTCAGATTTATCTCCAGGGCTTCTCTTCCCCAGATGAATTCTGACATCGAATTTGACCGAATAGATTATAATCTCAATATTGACCCAGACATCTTTGCCCCCACAGGAGAATCGGAAATCGATTTTAGTTTTCCCCCCGACCGCGATTCCGTTACTCTTCCGTTACAGTTCCAGGGTGGTCATATCTATATAAAGGTCAGCGTCAACGGCGGCGCAGAAGTTTTCTTCATGCTTGATTCCGGCGCCGGCATTAACATATTAGACAAGAAATTCGCGGAGCGACAGCGATTGCTTGCGGAAGGTAAATTTCCTGCCAAGGGAATTGGAGGGTATGATTCTGCCTCTGTTGCTCCCATCGATTCTATAAGTGTGGGTAATATTCGCCTCTTTCGGCAAGTTGCGGCGGTTGTTGACCTCTCCGAATTGGGACTGCAATTTCCCGGTGAATTTGGGGGATTAATTGGGTATGACCTTCTTTCACGAATGCCGGTCAAAGTCGATTATGGCAAACAACGACTCGTTTTATACAAACCTCAAACCTTTATTTCTCCGGACTCGCAATTCGCTGTTACCCTTAATCTTACGTCAAAAGTGCCATCGGTGGATGTCGCTCTGGAGGGATGTTCCGGAAGGTTTCTGGTTGACCTCGGGAGCGCTTTCGGGGTCATTCTGCACAAGCCTTTCGTGGATAGGAATAATCTCGAAGGTCGATTTACCGATATCAAGGTAATGAACGGTCGAGTCAGCGGAATTGGCGGCTCCAGTCGTACTAGGTCTGCCCTCGGCAATAGATTAAAAATCGGCAATCTGGAGTTAGAAAAGCCGCCGCTACTGATTGTTGAAGGAGAATCGGGAGTCCTGAAATCAAGCGAACTTGACGGAAACCTCGGGAATATGATGCTAAGGCAGTACACCCTCCTCTTTGACTACAAAAATCAAAAGTTATATCTGCTTCCGTCATTGTAATCTCTGAAGTCCGCCGTCAGGGGAATTGAATCTTGACAGAGCGGCATAATGCAACTATAATTACCGGCTATATTTAATTTTAGGAAAGAAGGAATAAATGAGAGTAGGTGTGTTGACTGGTGGGGGCGATTGTCCGGGACTTAATGCTGTTATTCGTGCCATCGTTAGAAAAGGAATCCTCAATTATAATTATGAGATACTCGGCATCTTTGAGGGCTGGAAGGGTCTTATCAAGGATGAAAAGATTAAGCCCTTGAGCCTCATCGATGTTTCCGGTATTCTTCATCGCGGCGGAACCATTCTGAGAACTTCCCGCACAAATCCCTTCAAAGTAGAAAATGGCGTGGATACTATCAAAGCCACTCTCAAGAGGCACAATATTGACGCCCTTATTGCAATCGGCGGCGAGGACACTCTGGGCGTCGCGGCTAAGCTGTTTCAGGACGGCATCAAAGTGGTGGGCGTGCCGAAAACTATCGATAACGATGTTATGGGCACCGACCGCACCTTTGGTTTTGATACCGCCCTCAATATCGCCACGGAGGCAATTGACCGCGTTCATACCACCGCCGAAGCGCACAACCGCGTTATGGTGGTGGAAGTTATGGGACGTCACGCCGGCTGGATTGCCATTGAATCCGGTATTGCCGGCGGCGCCGATATAATTCTTATTCCGGAAAAGATTACTTTCGTTAGCAATGTCTGCACCCTGATTAAACGACGCCATAGCCGGGGAAAAGATTTCTCCATCGTGGTAGTTGCTGAAGGCGCCAAAATCAAGATGTCCCCGGAATCCCAGGAGGAAGAACTGGTGCTGCAGGATAAAAAGCTCGATGCCTTTGGCCACGTGCGCCTGGGCGGCATCGGCTACAAGCTGGCCGAACTGATTGAAGCCGGCACCGGTTTCGAAACAAGGGTGGTCATCCTCGGACATATTCAGCGGGGCGGCTCCCCCACTGCCTTTGACCGGGTCCTCGCCACGCGCTTCGGCGTGCATGCCATCGACCTCGTGCACAGCGGACAATTCGGTCAGATGGTGGCTCTGCAGGGGGTGAAAATCGTTCCCTATCCGCTCAAAGATGTTGTCTCCAGAATCAAAACTATCGATCCGGAAATGATTGAAACCGCCGAGGTATTCTTTGGTTAAAAGAACCATGAGATGGTTTTTCTGGATTGGTTTGGCAACTGTCATACTTCTGCCGGCATCTCTTACCGCCGTGGAGATTGTCAGTAACGATTATCTTCAAATGCACTCGGCCGGCGGTAGACTCGGCGTCTGGACATCAACCGGCGACAAGACCACCATCGATAATGACGGCGACCGTTTTGAGCCTTCCAAATCAAGTTTCTACGGCGAATTCTTCTATGCCCATCGTCTGGCGCCCTCCTTTGCGGCAGAAATTTCGATAGGAATCTTCAGCCGCGGCGACTTCAAATATCTGACCCGGGAGGATGTGCTCCTTGGCTCGGTCAATATATATCCTGTTTTCTTGACAGGGAAATTGTACCCGCTGGCGCAGCTTCAGAATATCTCGATTCATCCTTATTTCCAGTTCGGCGGCGGAATCGTCCATGCCAGCCGCAGTGGCATAGATTATTATTAT
>JBFMEF010000187.1 GCA_040753495.1 Candidatus Zixiibacteriota bacterium | reverse complement strand
GGATTGAGATATATTATAATCGTCAAAGACGACACTCAACTCTGAAATACTTAAGCCCGGTTGATTTCGAAAATGAAAACAGTTATGCTTATTTACGTGTCCCACAAATCGGGGGAAGCACAGTCCCCCGACCGACTTTGCCATCATCTGGATGGTCGGGCGGACTTGACATTCCCCTGGATTTCTATTCGGCTCGGCAAAGACAGGAACCGTCGGGAGGGACTCCCGACGGCGCGGAGTTCTGGATTCCGCGCCTGCGCGGGAATGACAATTGCCGGAAGAGGTGAACTCCGCTTAAGGCGGAGTTTCGCACAGTTCTGGATTCCCGCTTTCGCGGGAATGACAGGCACGAGCCGGGGCTCGTGCACAACTGTCTGGATTCCCCCGCCACAGGCGGGCAGGCCGATCAGGTCGGGAATGACAGATACGGGCAGATGTGGACATCTGCCGCGCAAAGTGTCACATCCCCTGCTTCTTATGCGCGCGCTGGAGAAGCGATATCTGTTTCCAGCGGGACTTCTCCACCAGGCTCGCCTTCTGCGTCTGCTTCGCCTCCAGATACCGCAGCTCCTTCTTGAGTTTATGGTAACTGCGAAGTCGGTCGGCATCGAGCGCGCCCGTTTCCACCGCCGCCTGCACAGCGCATCCCGGCTCGCCCTTATGCGCGCAATCGCGGAAACGGCAGCCTGATGCGAGCGCTTCTATATCATCAAACGCCTGCTTCAGCCCGTCATCGTCCCCCCAGACCTGCAATTCCCGCATACCGGGGGTATCAATCACCATTCCCCCCTCCGGAAGCAGAATCAGTTCGCGATGAGTAGTGGTGTGACGTCCCCGGGCGGCATCCTGCTCGCTTATCTCCTGCACAAGCATCCGCTCCTCGCCGAGAAGCCGATTGATAAGGCTCGATTTCCCGACGCCCGATGACCCAATAAACGCCGCCGTCCTGCCGGGTGTCAGATACTCCGCCAGCGGGGAGAGGCTATCGCCCGAAAGGGCGCTGACCGGATGCACCGGCACCCCGATAGCCAGCGTCTCGACCTCAGACGTGACCGCTTCGATATCGTCACAGAGGTCAGACTTATTCAGCAGAATCACCGGCGCGGCGCCGCTCTCATAGGCGAGCGTCAGATACCGCTCCAGACGGCGCAGGTTGTGGTTGCCGTCGAGGCCGTTCACGATAAAGATGGTGTCGATATTCGCCGCCACCGCCTGCTGCGCCGTGCGCAATCCCGCTTCCTTCCGCAGGAAGACCGACTTGCGCGGAAGAAGCGCCTTTATCGTGCCATGGTTTTCCTCGCGGGCTGCGACCGCCACCCAGTCGCCGACAGTTGGGAAAGAGCCGCCGTTGTCCGCCTCGTGACGGAATCTTCCGGCAAGATCAAGTTGCCACTCGCCGGTCTCATCAAGACCGATATATAGATTCTTATGTTGACGGGCTATCCGCAGCGGTCGGAGATTATCGCCACGGTAACGTCCGAAATTGTCCTCGAAAAACTGGGAAAAGCCCAGGTTCAAAAGATTCATCGCTAAAGTCCTTGTCGTTTTGTTCGAGTAGGTCAAAATCCCCCTGGGTTTTGACTATGCTGTGATGTCGAAACCTAAGTTACCAGCGGCGCCCAAGGAAGAATTTCGACCTACTCGATTTGTTTCATATTGCAATGTCAAGACCGCTCGACCGCCATGGTTTGAGTCCACTCTGGTCGAGGGTCTTGACCTACCAGAAAATGCGAATTCGTTTATGACCGGCATATAATTTCTCCTTTCCGAACGTTTCTGCTCTTGAGGCGTGAGTCGCCCCGGTCGAAGACTCGCCGAGGAAAGCGACCGAGGCGGTTGGTTTCCGCGCAGGCAGACTTCCCCACCCGCGGAATTTCGATTCAATCTGAGGGGATAACCGGAGAGAACTTATGCGAGAGAGACAGTTCCGGCTACGAGTACCCGCGGGCGTGACGGCATCATTAAGACTGCGACTTTCTTGTACATAAAGCCACGCCTCCTTATTTCAGGTTTTCTGCAGGTTTCTGTTAACTCTATAGCAACCGCATCTAATATAGTCGGATTATCGGAATAATCAAGCGGAAATTGACGGAGATATATGATGAAATGGCTTAAGAGCCAGTGTGTATGCGCACCTTCTGGATTCCCCCGCCTGCGCGGGAATGACAGGCACGAGCCGGGGCTCGTGCCCTGCGGAAGATAGATTCACAATTTCAGACTATGGAAGAGCATCAGTTTGTTGGCGTATTCGACATTTTGCGAAACAACCGGGATACCTGATTTCCGTTTGACGTTGCCGATACCGGCGTTGTAGGCAACAGCCGCCAGCAGAAGAATATGCGCGTCATCTATCAGGTTGAGTTCTTTCTTAACAGCGCGGCAGAGAACTGCCATATAATGCACCATAAGGTCATCGGAGACGGCGGGGTCGAAACGGGCATCGTACTTACGCCGCTCGTCCACCGTCATCGCAAAAACTTTCTCCTTGAATTCAGTCATAGTCTTCATATGAATTTCGTCATGCATCTGCTGGAGGGTGCGGGCTTTTTCGCGATGGTGGGCGGCGAGACTGTCGTCGCCGCGCCGGAAGGAGGCTACTGCCTCTTCAAATTTGGACTGGTACTGCCGCCGCAGAGTAAGAACCTCCTCCTGTTTGGCAAATTCCTCAGCGGGAGGAACATGGGCGCCCATTTCGCGGGCCGTGGCCGGCATGAACTGCGCGGAGCCGACCGCATAAGAATTGGAGATGGCATCAGGGTTATATGCCGACTCAATCGCTACCATTTTGGCAGGCCAGACCAACGGAACCGGATAGAGCGGGGCATATTTCTCGCAGGCGGCTTGAATCCGCGGAATATGCGGTTTGGCGTGGGGGAGTTCCCGCAGGATTTTCTGCAGGTCGCGGTCGGGAGTCTCATCCGCGGCGGTCAGAAGATTCTGCGGGGCAAGAACGATACCGGCGCAGAGGGTGAGAAAGTCGCGTCTCTGAAGGGATTGGCTCATGACTGTTCCTCAAGTTGTCTCATTCATTAAGGATACGGATTTTTTAGCGGTGAGGAAATCGCTTTTGAATATCTTATCGGCAGAAAGTCCGGATTTTCCAGAAATGACAGTTGTATAAGTAAAACAAGGCTGCCGATGTAACGTTATATTATATTGAATTATGAAGAAGACCAAAATTATTCTCCTGGCTATGCTGCTTTTCTTCACCTCCGCAGCCGTCTCAGCGCAGGTTACATTAATTCCGATGGATGAAGAGCAAGCCGACCACCTCAAGGCGTACGGTATCGCTTTCAAAGCGCTCGAGATGGGGAAAAAGGTGGAATGGCTTTTGAATTATCGCGCCGGATCGTTTGTAATAGACTCCGACCCGGAGATTGCCCGTCTCTGCCTGATTCGCGGGGTCACCGCGGCCGAGATTACCTCCGCCGACCTGGCTGATATTTACCGGACTATCGACGTGGAAAATATGGAGCGGGTGGTGCTGGAAAAGGTTCCGGCGATTGCAGTCTATTCTCCCAAAAACGTGGAGCCGTGGGATGACGCCGTCACCCTGGCCCTTTCTTACGCCGATATCAAGTACAGTTTAATCTGGGATGAGGAGGTAATCTCAGGCGTACTTGATGACTACGACTGGCTGCATCTGCACCATGAAGATTTCACGGGGCAATATGGTAAATTTTACGCCAATTTTCATAATCAGCTGTGGTACCGCCAGGAAGTGGAAGCGAATGAATCGCTGGCGCGAAAACTGGGATTCCGCAAAGTCTCCGAGATGAAACTGGAGGTGGCTAAAACCATCAAAGACTACGTGCGACGAGGCGGCTTTCTCTTCTCGATGTGCTCGGCGCCGGAGACTATCGATATCGCCCTTGCCGCTGAAGGGGTCGACATCTGCCCGCGGGAATTTGACGGGGACCCGGTTGATCCGGATGCGCAGCAACGTCTCGATTATTCCCAGACCCTGGCGTTTGAAAACTTCCATATTGTCCTCGACCCGCTGCTGTACCGCCACAGCGATATCGACACCTATCCGGAGCGGATGATGCGCTTCCCGTCACCGGACAATGATTACTTTGTTCTCTTTGAATTTTCCGCCAAGCTTGACCCGGTACCGACCATGCTGGTGCAGGACCATGTAGGGATGGTCAAGGGCTTTATGGGACAGACCACCGCCTTCCGACGGTCGCATCTGAAGAAATATGTCACCATCCTGGGGACAGTGGAAGGGTTTGATGAAGTGCGGTATATCCACGGAAACTTCGGGCGGGGAACCTTTACTTTTCTTTCGGGACATGACCCGGAGGATTACCAGCATATGGTGGAGGACCCGCCGACCGATTTGACGCTTCATAAGAATTCGCCGGGGTACCGGTTGATTTTGAACAACGTGCTTTTCCCGGCGGCGAAGAAAAAAGAGAGGAAGACATAAGGTCGGGTGTACCAGCCTGCGGCGGGCTCTTGCCGCATTCAATCATAAAAATGACGGATTCGCTATTGCGACTCTTGTCGTATTCGAATCGAGGATGACACAAATCGCTCAGAGCTCGGCCCGTCAAGAATTCGGCGTCAATCCCACCCGGTAATTTGACCAGATGCCGGTTATTCCCTGGCCGTGAAGCGACGTCGATTTCGGAAAATAATAAGGAAACGGCGCCGCAATCGGTTTGAGGGTCATCAGTCCCATGCCCATAAGGAACTGGTCCACTTTCACCGGCATGTGCGGGACACGATACATCGGCTGGCCATCGACAATCCACAAGGCCGTATCGAATTTCCGGTCATAAGTCATAATCAGATTATGGAATTGCCCCGGTCTGGTGTTGACCGCGAGGTCGGCGGCACGAGTAAAAGCGGTGGTTTCATCAGTGACCCCGGGTATAAAGAGACGTTCATAAAAGGCGTAGATAAGATTGCCGTTGAGAAGAAAATCAAGCACGATGCCGCTGTTGAAATCGAAAAGATTGAAAGTAATAAAGGCGTCGTAAAGGTCATGCCGGTTGTTGTTATGGGCGATAGCGGCGATATCAACCGAGACAGTCAATATATCATCCTTGCCGATCTTTATCGGTTCGGCCGAGGCATACAAGGTTTTCGGATTGTCGGCAATCTGAATCTGGTTATGGCTCCGGGAGAATGGATTGACCGTGATTTCGCATCGTCCGTTTCCAGTCTTGACCACCGTGTTAGGGTCGTAATATTCCCAGTAGTTTCCATCACCCAAAGGAAGTTTCGCGGTGACCCACTTGGTCGGGTCGAGCTTGGGAGTTTTGAAATCATCATAAGTTTTCAGTTCTATGGCGGTGGCGTGGGCGGTTTCCTGCATACATACCTCGCATTTTTTGATTAGTTTTCATCTTATACGCAAATTCGGCGGTTTTGCGAGAAAGGATTGCTTGTTGACAGTGGCAATACTGCCGGTTATTCTATTGCAGCAAAACAGGAATGATAACTCAATGTTAGAGAGGAGAAAAAGTGAAGGAAGTAATCAAGACGTCAGGCGCGCCGGCGGCGATTGGACCTTATTCGCAGGCAATCAAAATTCCGTGCGGGATAATGATTTTCTGCTCCGGGCAGATACCGCTTGACCCGAAAGAGGGGAAGATTATCGGAATCACGGCGGCCGAACAGGCGGAGCAGGTGCTCAAAAATATCCAGGCGATTCTTCTTGCGGCCGGAGCGGAGATGAAACATGTGGTGAAAACCACCATTTACCTGACCAGCATGAACGATTTCGCCGCGGTGAATGAAGTTTACGGCAAATACTTTACTTTTGACATGCCGGCGCGGGCGACGGTCGAAGTGCCGCGTCTGCCGAAAGATGTCAAAGTCGAGATTGAAGCGATCGCGATGGTCTAAGAATTGAACTTGAGAAACATTCGGGTTTTCTATTTTCTGGAGGCGGCGCTCTCTTTGGCCGGGGGGCTTATCCTGCCGGTTTATGTCATCTATTTTCGCCTGTATGATGTTACCCTTTTTCAGGTGGCGCTTCTGGCGGCGGTATTTGAAGCGACCATAATCATATTTGAACTTCCCACCGGCATTTTTGCCGACCGGTTTGGACGAAAGCTGTCAACGGCAATTGGATTTTTCCTTCTGACCATCTCCGGGGCGGTCTTCCTGGGATGGAAATCGTTTTACGGATTTTTGGCGGCGGAGATTCTGTTCGGCGTGGGGGAGACCTTCATCTCCGGGGCGCTGGAAGCGCTGGCGGTCGATTCCACAGGAGAAGGCAACCGGTCGCAAAACTTGAACCGTCTATTCTCCACCCGGACCATTGTTAAGACCTCCGCTCTGTCACTGGGAATGATTGCCGGCGGGATAATCGGAGGAGCGGCGCCGGAGTACCTTTTTCTTCCCTTTACTTTCATTTTCTTTGCCGGTTTCTTGTCGTCTTTCCTTTTGAAAGAAGTGCATAGAAGCAGATTGACAGGCGAGAGGACGTCACTCAAAGTCGATTTCAAAGCGCTCATTGAGTCGGTTTCGCGTGTTCCGGTTATCGCCTTGTTATTTGCCGTGGGAGCGTTGGTCAATTTCTCGTTTGAAGGGGTGGACCAGTTCTGGCAGGTGCTGTTAAGCGAGATAAAGATGGTTGATATCACCTATTTCGGGCTGATTACTCTTTCCGGCTCGCTTCTGGTGCTGGCATTGAGCCGTAGGCTGGAAAAATATTATGAGCGCCTGCGGATGACCCTGTCAATACTTCTGTTCGGAGCCGGTATTTCCATCGCCGCGACAGCCATAGCGCCGTCATGGTCCGCGGCAGCATTTCTGATTCTCTTTTTCGCCCTCAAGGAATTGATTCGCCCGGTTCTTTCAACCAATCTTAATCGCTTCTATCGCGGAAACAACCGGGCTACATTCCTGTCAGGATTCAACCTGGTAAATTCCATCGGAGAGGTGCTTGCCGGACTGACGGCGGGACTGATTGTTCAGACAACCGTGGTACCTGTGCTGTTTTATCTTTCTGCGGCGGTGGCGGTGGGGATAGGGGGGGCGGTGGTGATGGTAGTCAAAAGCAAATATAAGTGAGGAGTTTGAAACGGCATTTGGGCAGTGAAATCGATTTATTATCGGTCGTCTGTAATCTTAACTTCTCTCTAGGTCTGAATCATTTGTTTTCCTCATTTTCTGATAGGAATTCTGATATAACTGCAATTAAATCCATAAGATATCAATCGCGGCGATTCTTTTTATAAATCGCTTGACAAATCCGGAAAAAGGTGTTTTTTTGTCCCCTTAATTTGTGATTATTGTCACAAAGTTGATGCGTATAATTATGAGGTGACAATAAGATGTCGGAATATTTGGCGATAATTATCTTCCTATTCGTCGGGATAGGGCTGGTGCTATTCACCTTCTTCCTTTCCCGGCTGATTCGTCCTGCCAACCCCTACCCGGCCAAAACTCAAAACTACGAATGCGCCGAGCCGCCGATTGGAAATTCCTGGATTCAGTTCAATAACCGCTTTTATATCTTTGCGCTGATTTTTGTCATATTCGATGTTGAAGCGATCTTTCTCTTTCCCTGGGCGGTGGCGTTTGGGCAACTGGGACTCTATGCTTTAATCGAAATGATAATATTCATTTTCATCCTCCTTTTCGGACTGTTCTACGCCTGGAAGAAGGGAGTGCTGAAATGGGTGTAATAAAGAAACTTCCGGTTTACTTAGAGCATTTCCCGGGCGGCGGGATAGTGGCGACCTCGCTTGATTATGTTCTAAGCCAGTCGCAGGCAAGTTCCATCTGGTATCTTCTCTTTGGCACCGCCTGCTGCGCGATAGAACTGATGGCGACCGGGGCGTCACGGTACGACTTCGACCGTTTCGGGATGATTTTCCGCGCTTCTCCGCGCCAGGCCGACCTGATTATCGCCGCCGGCACGATTACCAAAAAGATGGCGCCGCGGCTTCGGTTATTATATGACCAGATGGCGCAACCGCGATATGTTATTGCCATGGGCGGATGCACCGTCAAAGGGGGACCGTTCTACTACGACAGTTATGCCGTGGAAAAAGGGATTGACCATATTGTGCCGGTTGATGTCTATATCCCCGGCTGTCCGCCGCGGCCGGAATCGCTTCTGGAAGGGTGCTTGACCCTGCAGAAGAAAATTAAAAAGCAAAAAATTGGGGACTGGAGTTAATTGCATCTCTGATGGACAAAGCCGCCCTGACCAAATATATCCTCGATAAGTTTGCCGGAAAAGTCGAGCTTCTCGAAACCGGCAAAGTCGAGCCTGTTTTCAAACTCGAAAACGAGTTCCTTCTCGAGTTCTGCAAATCTATCAACTCCGATGAGACCCTCCATATCGATTTCCTCTGCAATATCGCGGGAGTCGATACCGGCGAGAGATTCGAAGTTGTCTATTCGGTTGCATCCGTCAAGAATAAAATCCGTTTTGATTTCAAAGTGGTGATGGCGTATGAAAATGCCGAGGTGGAGTCGGTGCAGTCAATCTGGCCCGGCGCCAACTGGCATGAAAGAGAAGTCTGGGAGCTTTACGGCATCAATATCCGCAATCATGGGAATCTGACCCGCTTTCTTCTTCCCGACAACTGGGACCAGGGATACCCGATGCGGAAAAACTGGGATGCTCCGGATTTTGTAAGGATGCCGGAATCATGAGCGCGCCGTTCCGGACCGAAGAATTCCTGGTCAATATGGGACCGCACCACCCCTCAACGCATGGGGTCTGCCGGTTTCTTCTGACGATGGATGGCGAAGTGGTGTTGAAAGCGGTGCCGTATATCGGATATCTGCATCGCGCCCTTGAGAAAATCTGCGAGAACCGGACATATCATCAATGCCTGCCGGTTTTAGACCGGTTTGAATACTGCACCTCGATGTCCTGCGAGTATGCCTTCTGCCTTGCCACCGAAAAATTGGCCGGCATTCAGGCGCCGGAGAGGGCGGAGTACCTTCGGGTAATAATGCTCGAACTGAATCGTATCGCCAGCCATCTGATTTGGTACGGAACCACCTCGCTCGACCTGGGTGCGGTGACCCCGTTTCTTTACGGTTTCCGGGAAAGGGAAGATATTCTCGACCTGTTCGAGATGACCTGCGGGCAGCGACTGACCTATAATTATATTCGAATAGGCGGCGTTTCGCGCGATATTCCGCCGGAATTTATCCCGAAGTTAAAGGAGTTTATCGATAAATTCCCCAGGAAAGTTGACGACTACGAGAAATTACTTACGGAAAACCCGATCTGGATTGTGCGCAACAGGAATGTCGGAATCTTAAGCAAGGAACTGGCGCTGGGGTACGGCGTTTCCGGTCCGGCATTACGGGCTTCGGGCGTGAAATTCGATTTGCGGCGGGATGACCCTTATTCGCTCTATGACCGTTTCGAATTCGATATCCCGACCGGCACCGTCGGGGATTGTTACGATAGATATTTAGTCCGGATGGAGGAGATGCGGCAGTCGCTGCGCATCGTAAAGCAAGCTCTGGAACAACTTCCGGCAGGCGATATAAAAACCAAACTTCCGCCGAACTTCAAGCCGCCCAAAGGGGAACTGTACAGCCGTATCGAAAATTCCCGCGGCGAAATGGGGATATATATACAATCGGTCGGTGATTCCAAGAAGCCGCTTCGGGTGAAAATGCGCGGCGGCTCTTACAATCAGTTGCAAGTTATGCCGGAGATAGTCAAAGGCGGCAAGATTGCCGACCTGGTGGCGGTTATGGCATCAATGGATATCATCATGCCGGAGGTGGACCGCTGATGGAAATCGCCGGAATTTTCAAATATCTCTATGAGAAGCTGGTCGCCACGGGGCTGCCGCAGGTTTGGGTGGATATAATCTCATATATGGTGGCGGCGCTGGTCGTTTTTGGATTCCTGGCAGTGGTGGCGCTCTTTCTGGTCTGGTGGGAGCGGAAGATTTCCGCCCATATTCAGCAGCGGTTCGGTCCGATGCGAACCGGCTGGCATGGCTGGCTGCAGACAATTGTCGATATGCTGAAACTGATTCAAAAAGAAGATATCACTCCGGCGACAGCCGACCGTCCTGTGTTTTACTGGGCGCCGATAGTCGCTTTCGTGGCGGCGTTTATGGCGTATGTTACAATTCCGTTCGGAGCCGGGCTGATAGTTTCCGACCTGAATATCGGAATCCTCTATATTGTCGCCATAACTACTTTTACCATCATATCGCTGCTTATGGCGGGATGGGGCTCCAATAACAAGTATGCCCTCCTCGGCGGAATGCGCTCGGCGGCGCAGGTGGTCAGTTATGAGGTCCCGATGGTTCTGTCGATATTGAGTATCGTGCTGTTCGCCGGGTCGCTTTCGATGGTGCAGATTGTCGAATCGCAGGCGAAAATTTACCAGTGGTACATTTTCCGTCTGCCGTTCGGACCGATTGCCTTCATTATCTACTTAATCGCCGGCACCGCTGAATCGAACCGCACCCCCTTTGATTTACCGGAAGCGGAACAGGAACTGGTGGCGGGATTCAATGTCGAATATTCCGGAATGAAATTCGCCATGTTCTTCTTCGCCGAGTTTGTCAATATGTTCACCGTCGCCGCCATCGGAACGACCCTCTTTCTCGGCGGCTGGCAGGGTCCCTGGCTGCCGTCATGGATCTGGTTCATGCTCAAAACGCTGGCGCTGGTGTTTGTGCTGATGTGGTTCCGCTGGACTTTCCCCCGTCTGCGGGTGGACCAATTAATGGAATTTTCCTGGAAGTTCTTGCTTCCAGTCTCGTTTGCTAACCTTATCATCGCCGGGTGGATGAAATACTCGGAGTGGTTTAACTGGTGAAGAAATTGTTAAGCGGCATAAAGAATCTGGTGGTGGGGCTATTCACCACCGGCAAACATCTGGGACGGCATGCTGTCACCGTGCAGTACCCCACCGAGAAATGGACTATGCCGGAGCGGTCGCGCGGCATTGTCGTGCTGCTTTCCGATAAAGAGACCGGCGAGTTGAACTGCACTGTTTGCATGCTCTGCATGCGGGCCTGTCCCACCGCGGCAATAGATATCCAGTACGATAAAGATGAAAAGGGGAAAAGAATCCTGAAAGATTTCGTCGTTGACCAGGGACTGTGCTGTTTCTGCGGTCTCTGCGAGGAAGCCTGCAATTTCGCGGCTCTGAAAATGGCGACTAAGTATGAATTTTCGACATTGAACAAAGAAGACCTGGTCTGGCATACCGATAAACTTCAGGAAGTGGGGCGGGATGTCCCGTACGAGAAGCCGGAGCGGAAGAAACCGGAGGCAAAACCGGCGGCAAAGCCGGCGCCGAAACCGGCGGTGAAAGCGGAAACATCCACCGAGTCTGAGAAGGATACTTCAAAGTCCGAAGCGGCGGTCAATCCGGGAAAAGAGGCTGAAGAGCCAAAGCCGGCGACGGGCGATAATAAAGAGAATCTGGGAGAAGGGAACTGATGGAAGGCGAAGTCTCTCAAGTCATATTCTATCTCTTATCGTTTGTCATTATTGTCTCCGCCATCTATGTAGTGACACTTCGGAATATTTTCCATTCGGCATTATTTCTAATTCTGACCTTGTTCGGCGTGGCTGGAATCTATATTCTTTTGCATGCCGAATTTCTGGCGGCGGTGCAGGTGCTAATCTATGTAGGGGCGATTTCGGTCCTGATAATTTTTGCCATAATGCTGACATCGCAGCTGGCAAGCAAAGAAATAAGACAGAGCAACGAGCAGGTGACAGTGGCGATATTTATCTGCGCAGGTTTCCTGCTGGCCAGTCTTGGCTCCCTGGCAAATACTGTCTGGAAGTTGTCAGAGAATCCGCTTCCGAATGACAACACCCTGACTATCGGCAGACTTCTGATGAATGAATTTGTGCTTCCCTTCGAAGTAGTCTCGGTGGTGCTTCTGGCGGCCCTTATCGGCGCCGTGGTGCTGGCGAGAAAGGAAGGTGCATAAATGCTTCAGTATCTCGCCTTAGCCGCGATACTCTTCGCCATCGGCATCTTCGGTGTGCTGACCCGCCGCAACGCTGTCGGAATCCTGATGTCGCTGGAATTGATGTTCAATGCCGTCAATATAAATCTGGTGACCTTTAATAAATATATCAATCCTGACAACCTGACCGGTCAAATTTTCGCCATCTTTGTGGTCGTTGTCGCCGCCGCCGAAGCGGTGGTCGGGCTGGCAATTGTGCTGCTCCTTTATCGCAACTGGCGGGGAATCGATGTTGACCGGATTAATATTATGAAGTGGTGATATGCTCGAGAATGCCTATCTGATAATGTTTTATCCCCTTTTCGCTTTCGTGATGATTGTTTTCTTCACGCGGTGGAAAGAGAAACTCTCGTCATACCTGTCGATAGGGATGATTCTTCTCGGCTTTCTCCATTCGGTCTTGGTCATGGTCGAAATGCTGGGGCGCCACGGCCAGCTGTATGAAAAGGCGATTCCGTTTATCACCCTGCCGAATTTCAGCCTGGAACTGGGGATTTATCTTGACCCGCTGACGG
>JBFMEF010000186.1 GCA_040753495.1 Candidatus Zixiibacteriota bacterium | reverse complement strand
TTGAGATGAGGCTTCTCTCGCCTGAGGTTGCGCTGGTTACATATCGGGCGTCGATTGTCCGCGACAATCAACCGGCGCGGGATTCCCTCCGATGCTCCATCTGGAAATCGATAAAGGGAGAGTGGAGGATGGTTTTCCATCAGGGGACGGCGATATAGATTTGTTTACGGCGCGGTCAGGAACCCCGAGGCAACCCCGTAAGCCATAACCGTCGTGGTAGAGAAGTTCGCTGGGTCACGATTTCGCGCCATAAGTGCCTTAGAATCAAGTGCATCGTACTTGACCGCTCGATATCATTACCCGCCGCAATAGTTATGAAAAGCGAGGCTATAGGGTCTTTCGCCCTCATCAGACTCTAAACTATTACGATTAGAGCTCTGAACTGAGCCAACATTGTCTTGACCTGCTGCAAACGACCGTTTATCTTAACTTTATGCTCATCCGGAAATTGACCGCTTCTGATGGTGAAACCTTTCGCGACTTTCGCATCGAGATGTGCCGGGAAAGCCCCGAGGCTTTCTCCGATACTCCCGAGGAGGTCGCCGCTTTCTCCGATGAAAAAGTGAAGTCAACCACGACGCCCAGCGCCGTCTATCCGGAAAAATTTATCCTGGCCGCCTTTGAGGGGGAGCGACTTCTGGCGACGGTGGCTTTTCATCGTGAGGAAAACTTCAAAGCGCGGCATCGAGGATGGATTTGGGGGGTCTATGTTCGCCCGGAAGCGCGTGGCAGGGGGAAAAGCCGTCAACTGATGAAGCAGGTTATCGAGGAAACAAGCCGGATTGACGGGCTGGAAATTCTGGGGCTGGTGGTTTCCTCCACTCAAACCGGCGCCCGGACCCTTTACGCTTCTCTCGGATTCATCACCACCGGGCTATTTTTAGATGCTTACAAATTCGATGAGGCGCATTATGTTGACCATGAAATAATGATGCTTCGTCTCAAAAAATAGAGATTCATAACAGCCGGAATGGAGACGGCTGATGACAGAATCACATTATAGAATTCAATTGCAACCGGACTTGGCAGCCGCCGTATATTAGGTCATAACGAAGGAGGCATAATGACTATAGCCGACCTGGAACATTTTCGAAATCTGCTTTTGGAGCGTCAAAATAATGTCGTCCAATGGCTTGCCTCGCCGGAAGACGCCGGCCAGGAAGAGGTTGACAAAGTCCAGAACCTCTTAACAGAAATAAAAGATGCTCTTAAGAGAGTCGAGCATCAAGACTTTGGAGTTTGCACCGTCTGCCAGGGAGAAATAGAGCACCATCGTCTGGAAATCCAGCCGACGGCGCAGATCTGCCTCGAATGTATCACCCAGCAGGAGCGCAACCAGCTGGAAGAAGAGCTATTCCTCGCTTCCAAAATTCATCGCGCTCTGCTGCCGCAGACGGTTGTTCATATTGACGGTTTTGACCTGGCGGTGAAATCGCTGGCGGCGCGGATAGTCGGCGGCGATTACTACGACTTCTTCACCGGCGGCCGCTCGGCCCGCATTGTGATTGCCGACGCCATGGGCAAGGGGCTTCCGGCCGGTCTTCTTATGTCCAACATTCAGGGGGCGCTCAAAATCCTTGCCGATGAAATCGAATCTCCCAGCCAACTGGTGACCCGTCTCAATCGCTGGCTTTGCCGCAATGTGCCGGTGACCAAGTTTGTCTCTTTTGTCTGTATCGCTCTCGAATCCGGTACCAATCAGAGTTCCCGGCTTCTTATGGCAAACGCCGGCCACTGCCCGCCGATTATAGTGCGCAACGGGGGCGCTATTGAGCTTTTGGAGCCAACCGGCGGTGTCCTTGGGGTTCATGAGCAGTTCGTTTTTCAGGAGTGCGCTCATCAGATGCAGAGCGGCGACCTGCTGGTGCTTTATACCGATGGCGTTACCGATGCCGAAAACGGAACCGGGGAGATGTTCGGCGACAACCGGCTTTTGCAGTTTCTCTCGAGCCACCCGGCGGCCGAACCGAATCAGCTGGTGAATCTTCTTATGACCGAAATCGACAGTTTTACCGGCCGGAAAGAGCTGAGCGACGATTTGACCATCATCGCCCTGAGGCGGCAGTAACTGATTCGCCCTTCTTCTGTTGAACTGCTATAAGGCGCCCCGGCTGGCATGACGGCAACATTGTATCGCCATATCATTTTGACAATTCTTCTTTCGACATTTCCAATTCATTGCTTTCAAAAAATATAGCCATATCGATTCCGCAGCGGTGAACTTTATTTGCTTTCCGCCGAAACCGTTTGCCCGACCGGCGGAAATTGTGTAAAATGTACCGATGTTTTAAACTTTAACGCTGTTTGATTGTCTAAATAGCAGCACTGATACCTAAGGATTGGATTAATGCAGAAGCGAAGACGCAATCTAATATTCATTGGCGCCCTGGTTATAGTCATTGTAGGGGCCGCTTATCTCTGGAGTCGCAACGGGAGCGACAAGCTCAGCTACCGCGTAGAAAAGGTTGACCGCGGCGACATTGTTGTCAGCATCAGCGCCACCGGCACTCTCAATGCCGTCACCACGGTGCTGGTCGGCTCGCAGGTCTCCGGCACCATATCCAAGATCTATGTCGATTATAATTCGCAGGTGCGTGAAGGGGAACTTCTGGCGCAAATCGACCCGACCTTTCTTCAAGCGACCGTCAGCGAGCAGAGCGCCAATGTGGACCGGGCACAAGCCCAGGTAAATGAAGCCGCCCGCAACTTCGAGCGAACCAAACAGCTCTTCGAAAAATCGCTCATATCACAGGCGGAACTTGATGCCGCCATCACCTCGCTCGAAACCGCTCAAGCCAGCCTCAAGCAGGCGGAAGCCTCTCTGGAGCGGGCAAAAGTCAATCTTCGCTATGCCACTATCAGGTCGCCTATTGATGGCGTGGTTATCTCGCGGGATGTCGATGTCGGCCAGACGGTCGCCGCCAGCCTCTCGGCGCCGACCTTGTTCACCATTGCCAATGACCTCTCTCGGATGCAGGTGGAAGCCAGCATCGATGAAGCCGATATCGGCAATGTAAAGGAAGGTCAGAAAGTCACTTTCCGGGTCGATTCTTATCCGGAAGAAGAATTCACCGGTAAAGTCAGCCAGATTCGTCTGGCGCCGGTGGTCAGCCAAAATGTAGTTACTTATAATGTCATTATTGATGTCTCCAATTCCGAATTAAAACTTATGCCGGGAATGACGGCCAATGTCATCATTGAAGTGGCTCGACGCGATGATGTCTTGCGGGCGCCACTTCAGGCGCTCCGCTTTGTCCCGCCGGTCGAGACTCGCGCCGCCGCCGACAAGACCGGTGATACTGCCTCCAAGGCTATGCCGGTCGCCAGAATCCGCCCGGATGGAATGAAAGCAGAGAGCCGCGACCCCTCGCGCGCCCGTCTGTGGATACTGGATGGCGTCACCCCGAAGGCGGTGCCGATTGTCAGAGGTTTGCAGAGCACCCGCTATGTCGAGATTGTTGAAGGTGAACTGAAAGAGGGAGATGAGGTGATTGTCGGGATGGAAGGCGCTGTCGCCGGTAATGCCGCGGTCACCGGGCAGAATCCTTTTATGCCTCGTTTTGGCGGCGGACGTCGATAAAGTTCTATTATGCGATTTTTTGAGATTATCAAAGTTGCCTTCTGGTCGCTGATGCGTCATAAGGCCCGCGCCATTTTGACCATGCTCGGCATAATCATCGGGGTTGGGGCGGTGGTCGCCATGGTGGCGGTCGGCAAAGGGGCGCAGGTCTCGGTGGAAGCGCAGATCGCCAGCCTTGGCTCTAATATCCTGATGGTCTGGCCCGGTTCCGTTTCGACGCGCGGTGTCCATTCCGGCGCCGGCGCAGCGCAGTCGTTGACGCTTGAAGATATTGAAGCCATCAAAGAAGGGGCGCCGGCCGTGCATGCCATCTCACCAAACCTTCGCGCCAACCGCCAGGTAGTCTATGGCAATCAGAACTGGTTCACTGAAATCTGGGGCGGCAACACCGACTTCTTCAAGATTCGCGATTGGCGATTGAATTCCGGAGAGCTGTTCACCGAGCAGGATATCCGCGGCGCTACCAAGGTTTGCGTTATCGGGCAGACTGTGGTCGATAATCTTTTCCCCAACCAGGACCCGGTCGGACAGACCATCCGTATCGGCAAACTTCCTTTCAAGGTGCTCGGCACCCTTTCGCCCAAAGGGCAGAATGCCATGGGACGCGACCAGGATGATATTATCATCGCTCCCTACACCACCGTGCAGAGAAAACTGATGGGGGTCGATTATATCGGCTCCATTATCATGTCGGCGGTCAGCAAGGAGAGAATTCCGCTGGCGGAAACGCAGACTCGGGAGATTCTCCGCCTGCGGCACCGCTTACAGGACTGGCAGGATGACGATTTCACCATCCGCACCCAGACCGATATCTCCCAGACGGCCAGCTCCACCTCCAATACCATGGCGGTGCTTCTGGCGATAATCGCTTCGGTGTCGCTCCTGGTGGGCGGTATCGGCATTATGAATATCATGCTGGTCTCGGTGACGGAGCGCACCCGCGAAATCGGGATTAGTATGTCTATCGGAGCGCGGCGGCGCGATATTCTCCGTCAGTTTCTGACCGAAGCGACCACTCTCAGCATTATCGGCGGAATAATCGGAATCGGACTTGGTATTTTTGCCTCCAACATGATTTCCAAATTCGCCGGTTGGCCTGTTCTGGTGGCGCCGGAGTCGATGGCGCTGGCCTTTTTCTTCTCCGCCGCGGTCGGCATCTTTTTCGGTTATTATCCGGCGCGCAAAGCCTCGCGTCTTAATCCGATTGAGGCCCTTCGCTACGAATAGGCGATCGCCGTCATCACCTAATCTGAGATGGTGAGGTTTTTCGACGGCACTTTTCTCTGACGATGCCATTGCACTATCAAATCGAGCATTTTATCCATTTTTGAGATGTCTTGCGCAGATTTTCCTTGCGCAAATGTTTTTTTTGTAAGATTTTCCCCTCAGAGGAGTAGGCCCCTCTATCCTGAGACATATATGACCGATATCAGCATCAAGGCGCCCGCAAAAATCAATCTCTTTCTGAAAGTGCTGGAAAAGAGAGCCGACGGCTATCATAATATCTACTCCTGGTTTCAAGCTGTCAGCCTGTTTGACCGCCTCGATTTCTCAAAAACGGAGAGCCCGGGGCTAAAGCTGACGGTCGAAGGGAGCGAGCAACTTCCTACTGATGACTCCAATTTGATAATCAAAGCCGCTCGGGGGCTGTTTGACAATCTTTCCCTTCCCGGCGGTCTGGAAATTAAACTGGACAAGAATATCCCGGTTGCCGCCGGTCTGGGGGGAGGGTCAGCCGATGCCGCCGCCACCATTTATGCCATTAATCGTCTGTATGATTTGCACTTATCGAATCGGGTTATGATGGATATTGGGCTGACGGTTGGTTCTGATGTCGCCTTTTTCTTCTCCAACGGGTCGGCGGAAGTTACCGGACGAGGAGATATTATTAAAGAGCTCTCATTGCCTCAAAATTACTGGATTGTATTGATAACGCCGTCTCTGGTAATATCAACCGCCGACAGTTATCGGCGTCTGAAAATGGACTTGACAATCTCGAAGGGTGATGTTAAGTTATCCAACTGCATCAATTTCAAGGAATTGGTCAGGAATATTGGTGATATTGGTAACGACTTTGAGAAGGTCCATTTTGAGTCCTATCCTGTCCTGGGACAGATAGCGGCCTTGCTGAGCGCCGCCGGCGCGGACTTGATTCGGATGAGCGGCTCAGGCCCAACGGTTTTTGGACTTTTTGAGAATATACCTGATATAGAGGTTTTGCAGCAAGCCTCTCGGGGGGATTGGCAGGTATCAATCAGTCGGCCAATAACCCTCCCCGCTTGGGACTGACAGGTATTTAAACCTTTGGCGGGAGGAAACGCAGTGGAGATAACCGAAGTTCGCATCATCCTTCGCGATGAGGAGAAACTCAAAGGTTTCGCCAATGTCACCTTTGACAATGCTTTCGTGATACGCGGTATGAAAATAATATCCGGGAATAAAGGGTATTTCGTTTCCATGCCGAGCCGAAGGCGGCCCGATGGGACCCACCAGGATGTGGCTCATCCGGTCAATAATGAAACGCGACGTTTGATTGAGGAGAAGGTTTTAGCCGCCTACGAGGCGGAACTGAAAGCCAAAAGCAAAGGTTAAGTAAGGCACACCGTTACTGGGGTGTCGTCAAGCGGTAAGACACAAGCCTTTGGAGCTTGCATTCCCAGGTTCGAATCCTGGCACCCCAGCCAAATTCCTGCCGACGCTTAGTATCAACCCATCTGAGCACAAGGGATGAAAAGTTGGAGCAGAGGAACTATGCTTGATTTGAAACTGATTTGCGGCAACGGCAACCGTCCGCTGGCGCAAAAAATCGCCCGTTATATCGGCGTTGAACTGACCGCCTGTGAAGTGCGGCGTTTCTCCGATGGTGAGATTTTTGTTCAAATCAATGAGAATATCCGCGGATGCGATGTCTTCATCATCCAGTCCACCAACGCCCCGGCCGAAAACGTGATGGAACTGCTGATATTGATTGAAGCCGCCCGGCGAGCCTCGGCATCGCGCATCACCGCCGTGATACCGTACTATGGATATGGACGTCAGGACCGCAAGGACCGTCCCCGCGTCGCTATCACCGCCAAGCTGGTGGCAAATCTGATTACCACCGCCGGCGCCGACCGGGTCATTACTATGGACCTCCATGCCGCCCAGATTCAGGGGTTTTTCGATATCCCTCACGACCACCTCTATTCCTCGCGGGTATTCAATGATTACCTGCAGAATCTGAACATTACTTCTCCGGTGGTGGTCTCGCCTGATGTCGGCTCTATCAAGATGGCGCGGGCATTCGCCAAATCATTCAAAGCCAGCCTGGCTATCATTGATAAGCGGCGTCCGCAGCCGAATCAGTCGGAAGTGGTCCATATTATCGGTGATGTCACGGGGCGGAATATTATCATCCGGGATGATATGGTCGATACGGCCGGAACATTGTGCCAGGCGGCCGAAGCCCTGGCGCGCGCCGGCGCCCTTGAAATCTACGCCGTCTGCACCCATCCGGTTCTCTCCGGCAATGCCATTGAAAAGATTAATGACAGCGTAATTAAGAAGATGATTATATCCGATTCGATAAATATCGAAAACAAAGTGCTTCCCGAAAAATTCCTGGTTCTTTCCACGGCCAATCTTTTCGGGGAGGCTATTATGAGAATATCCGGAGAGAAATCGGTCTCTTCGCTTTTTGATGATTGATAATTATTATTGGAGGTTTTGAGATAACGATGAAAGAAGTTGTTTTGACAGCGCAGGCGCGACCGGCTCAGGGTAAAGGGGCGGCGCGCAAAATCCGGCAGGGCGGCAATATTCCCGGGGTCCTTTACGGACCGGAAGTGAAACCGCTCAATATCAGCCTTAATCCGGCCGAACTGGCGGCGATGATTCGTC
This sequence comes from Candidatus Zixiibacteriota bacterium, assembly GCA_040753495.1. Classification (NCBI taxonomy): domain Bacteria; kingdom Pseudomonadati; phylum Candidatus Zixiibacteriota; species Candidatus Zixiibacteriota bacterium. The sequence continues at coordinate 3,973 of JBFMEF010000186.1, read as the reverse complement.
GCGAAAAGCGGACCAATATGCTGATTGACCTTAACGTGGGCGAAGAGAAAAAAGCCCGCAAAGTAATTATTCGCGAACTTCAGCGCGACCCGATAACCGGCGCCTATGAGCATGTCGATTTCTATCAGGTTTCGATGAAGAAAAAACTGCATCTGGCGGTGCATGTTCATCTGGCGGGAATCGCCTCCGGCGTGAAAAATTCCGGCGGAATTTTGGAGCATGTTACCCGCGAAATCGAAATCGCCTGCCTCCCCTCGGACATTCCCGAGCGGGTGGAGGTGGATGTCTCGGCGCTGGAAATCGGCGACTCGGTGCATGTGCGCGACCTGAAAATCGAGAAGGTCGATATTCTGACCGACCTGCACCAGACTATCGCGACAGTGGTGCCGCCGACCATTATCAAGGTCGAAACGCCGGTGGCGGCGGTGGCGGCTGAAGGTGAGGCGGCGGAAGGCGCGGCTCCGGCGGAAGGCGAAGCCAAAGCTGAGGGCGCCGAAGGCGCGGAAGGTAAAAAACCGGCTGAAGCCGGCGGGAAGAAACCAGCCGATGCCAAAGCAGCCCCCGAACCGGCTAAGAGAGAAAAGAAATAATTTTTCGATTGAGGTCGAACCGAAAACCCCGCAAAGGCGGGGTTTTTTTTATAGTCGGGCTGAATATTACCCCCCGGGAACTAATCCCCCCTTCGCATTGTATTAATAATAATTCCTTTATAGACTAAGATAGTCTATAATACTTTTTTTGTAGGATGCGGAATGCGACGACCCCTCTTTGTTTACATATCAATATTCCTTACAGTCTTTTCTACCATTGCTTTCGCCAACCCGGTTCGGGTCGGGCAGGTCGAAGTTGCCCTTCTGTCAGAAACCGAACAAATTACCGCCGGAAAGCCTTTCGGGAGCGCCATTCATTTCAAAATTGATGACGGCTGGCATCTGTACTGGAAAAACCCGGGCGATGCCGGCGCGCCCCCATCAATCGAATGGCAACTTCCCGACGGCTTCACTGCCGGGGAAATTCAATGGCCCTATCCGCATCGAATTGACCTCCCGCCGCTGACCGATTTCGGCTATGACAAGGAATTGACTCTTCTGGTCGAAATCACTCCTCCCTCGAATCTGCCGGTGTCGCGAAACGTCGAACTCCGCGCCACCATTGACTGGCTGGTCTGCAAGGAAATCTGCATACCGGGAGAAACGGAGGTTAGACTGGAATTGCCGACAGGAAGTAGTAACCTTTCCGCAAGCAACTCTGCAAATCATGCGTTTTTTGCCTCCGCCCGGGAAAAACTCCCGATTGAGAATGAAGACTGGGAAATTCAGGCATTAATGACTGAGAACGAACTGCTCCTTTCCATAGGAAAACCGAACTGGGTGGAGGGGAAACTGCAGTCAGTCCTGTTTTTTCCTGAGGAGCGGGGCATAATTGTCAATCCTGCCCGGCAGATATTTCAAGCCTCCGGCGAGCGACAGACACTCCGAATCCCCCGCGATAAGAATGTTCACCTAACGCCAGAGCGATTAAAAGGGATTCTGGTTGCCGAGCCGGGCTGGCGCGGACCTGGTTCAGAAAGAGCCTTGAAAATAAATATTCCGATCGATTACACCGGCATTGCCGTCGTCGCCAAAGGCGAAATTTCTGGCATCTGGATGGCGCTTCTGTTCGCCTTTCTTGGCGGCATGATTCTCAACTTGATGCCCTGTGTTCTGCCGGTCCTGTCGCTTAAAGTGCTCGGCATAGTAAGTCAGGCTGAACAGGGCCGTCGGAAATCATTATGGCACGGTTCAATCTTTGCCGCAGGCGTGATTGCCTCTTTCCTGGTTCTTGCCGGTATCTTATTAATATTGCAGGCGGGAGGGAATTCGCTTGGCTGGGGATTCCAGCTGCAATCGCCCGCTTTTGTCTTTGTGCTCGCCTCTTTTCTCTTTCTTTTTGCCTTGAATTTGATGGGTCTGTTCGAAATCGGACCGGTCTCTTTCGGAAGAAAAGCAGGGGTGTCTCATCATACCTCCGTCCAGTCATTCTTGAACGGCGTAACCGCCACTGTTGTGGCGACCCCCTGTACTGCTCCCTTTATGGGTTCGGCGCTGGGATACTCCTTATCGCAACCGCCATTGGCCGCTCTCTTGATATTTGCTTTCCTTGGAGCCGGAATGGCATTCCCTTATATAGTCCTTTCGGCTTTTCCGCAACTGTTGCGATTCCTTCCCAAACCGGGTCGATGGATGGTCATTCTCAAGCATTTCATGGGATTCTTGCTATTGGGAACGGTGGTCTGGCTCGCCTCAGTCCTGAATTTACAGGCGGGAGGAAGCGCCGTTGTTATTCTGCTATTGGTATTCTTGATTCTTGCATTGGCGGCCTGGATAAAAGGTCAGTGGGGGAGCATACCACTGACCGGGACAAGGACCTTCCTGGCCGCCACTGCATTTGTATTCCTAATAACCTTCGGCGTGACCATCGGACTCTATGCGCTTGATAAATTCGCCGAAACCGAAATCACCCGCGCCGGCACAGCGCCGGGTGGTCTGGTCTGGGAGAATTATTCCGCCGAACGTCTGGCGCAATTGCGTAATGAGGGACGACCGGTTCTTATTGATTTCACCGCCGCCTGGTGTCTCAGTTGCCAGGTCAACAAACGGGTAGCGCTCGAAAATGATGACGTCGTAAAAAGACTGGCCGAGTTAAATCTTGCCCTTATGCGTGCCGACTGGACCAGACGGGATGACAATATCACTTATGCTCTGGCGCAATACGGACGCAATAGCGTGCCGTTATATGTTTTATATACGGGAAAGGACAGCCTGCCCCAATTTCTGCCGGAGATTCTGACACCGCAGGTGGTTCTCGATGCCCTGGCTCAAATTGAAGACAGATCGATAATCTAAAAAGGAATTGATATAAAGTTTCAGAAAGGAGTAATGACCTCTATGACTCGCACCCATTTCTCAATCTTAACTCTCCTTGCGCTCAGCGTTGTTGCCCTCGCGGCTTTCGCTGAGCAGAAAACGCCGGAGACAGCCGCCGTTGCGACGGCTACAGTCGGGCAGACCGCTCCCGATTTCACCCTCATCGACGCCAACGGAAAGAGCCATTCCCTGTCCTCTTTCAAAGGAAAATTCGTGGTGCTGGAGTGGGTCAATTTTGATTGCCCCTTTGTCCGCAAGCATTACAATTCCGGCAACATGCCCCGCCTGCAGAAAGAGATGATGGAAAAGGGGGTTGTCTGGCTCGGTATCTGCTCCTCCGCTTCCGGGAAGCAGGGGTATTTTGAAGGAAAAGAACTGACCGAGCGGCTCAAATCGGAAGGTTTCAGCGCCAACGCCTATTTAATAGACAACGACGGCAAAGTCGGGCGGATGTACGGCGCCAAAACCACTCCCCATATGTATATCATCAGTCCTGAAGGAACACTTATATATGCCGGTGCCATTGACGACAAACCGACCACCAAACTGGATGATGTCAAAGGGGCTTCCAACTATGTAGTCGCGGCTCTGCAGGCGGCGATGGGCGGCAAGGAGATTGCCACCAAGAGCACTGTCTCCTACGGCTGCTCTGTGAAATACTGAAAATACTCTCTATCCCTCTATCATTAGCCGGAGGACTATGACTTCCGGCTTTTTTTTTGGGCGGGAAAATTCTGTTTGACAAATCTTCAAAATTTCCGACTATACTTATAAAGGGAGATCTGTATGTATAGTCTCTTTTGGATGAGATGTCGCGCGATGATATTCGCGCTTTCGGTTGTTATGCTGATTGCCGGCGAGGGAACATCAGTCGCGCAGACAGTAAATCCTTCCTCCGGTCTGACATACCTGACCGACGATGACGACTGGGACAAACTTCCGCCCGACCCTGAACCGGTTTTCGAACCGGCGTCGGAGCCGGAGCGGGAAGAGATGTCCAATGCTCCTGCCCAATGGTTCCTCGCCACAAGAGCCGGAGGAATCCTGGGATTTCAGATAAACGGCGA
>JBFMEF010000185.1 GCA_040753495.1 Candidatus Zixiibacteriota bacterium | reverse complement strand
GTTTCTGCATGGAACCGCTCAAGCCAAGCGCCTGGCGCGTACTTTCTCCCGAACTGGCAATTGCCCAGATTAAGAATGCCATCGAGCATTACAGTCCGGCCGCGGTCGGGGTCGGTGACGCCTGCTTTGGCGTTCAATCCGGCTGGCGGAAGGAATTTATCTCAAGACTGGTGGAGCTGAATCCTTCCTGCTGGATTCTCTTTGAAACGCGCCCCGACTATATTGATGATGATGATATCAGAAAGCTGTCCCGTCTGAAAATCGAAATTCAGTTTGGTGTCGAATCCTGCTCTCCGCAAATACTTCAGTTGATGAATAAGACCAAACATCCGGAGCGGTTTCTCTCCGCTTTTCTTGACACCAGCCGCGCCCTTTCGGAAAACGGCATCGTGCATGGCGGCAATATTATATTCAATCACCCCGGCGAAACCAAAGCAACTCTTAACGAAACTTTCTCCTTCATCGACGCCCAGCTTGCCCGGGGACAATCATATCTTATCTGGACCTGCCATGGCTATATGCATTTTCCCGGCAGTGAAATCTATCAGAATCAGGGGCGGTATGAAAAAGAGTTTGGGGCGAAGTTCCCGGGAAAATGGTGGTTGGAGGAAACCGACCCGTTCGTCAGCAGTCGCCAGGTGGTGCCGTCATCGGAGTTAGGCGGCGACGAGACAGAACTGTGGCGGAAAATGTATCGTGAGCGGGAGCAAAAGTTCAAAGACGGCTTGACCGATATCGCTTTTCGGATTGCGGCGCAATCATATTATCCGGGCTGGTCAAAAGACCGGAGATACCAGGAACTGGTAAATCTCGAGCCGGAGCCATAGGAAATCCTTCCGTTACCGCCTGATAACAAAAAGCCTGTGTCGCTCCGGGCAGGACACTGCTCAAGTCGAATCATACCCTCCTGCCCGGCTTTCTACCGACAATCCACATCCACCGTCGCGACCGGTCAATCGGCTCATCGTTTACCGAGCCGGTTCCGGTAATATCAACAAAGCCCACTTTCTTTAAAATAGCTATCAGCTCATGATAGGAGTAAACCCGCAACGTCACATAATGCGTTTGCAATTCGCCGTTTTTGAGAAAGCTCCATTGTACTTTATTTGCGGAGCGGGCATAGTCAAACTCCCGGGATTCCAGGGAGATGGCGTCGCCGAACTGCAACCAGCCGCGGGATTCGAAGTTGGTTATCAGCCAGTCGCGGTTGATGAGATGCAACATGATTTGTCCGCCCGGTTTCAACGCTTGATAGAGCCGGCGGAGAACCATCAGGTTGTCTTTTTCATCTTCAAAGAATCCGAGAGATGTTCCCAGGTTGAGAGCGGCATCAAACCGGTTCTGGAATTTTAACTTTCTCATATCTTCAAGGACCGTCTCAACCTTCACTTTTTTCCCGGAGGCTGTTTCCTGAAGTTCTTCCAGATACGAGCGGGTAATATCGACCGCGGTCACCTTTAGTCTGCTTTGCGCCAGCGGAATGGAAACTCGTCCATACCCGCAAGGGCAATCGAGAACACGGTTGCCCGGTCTCAATCCCAGTTTGCGGATTATATAACGGACCTGGAATATGGTGTCTCTTGGCGATAGAATATTGAAGAACGGTCGAAAATCCTTTTCAAAGAAGTCTCGCCACCACTCTTTTTCCTTTTTCATAGCAACACTCCCGGCTTGAGATTGTTGGAATCGCCTGATTAACAAGATATCGTCATCAGCACCATACTCCAATATTTTCTCCCAGTCAAGCCCCGACTGACTTAAGTGCCCATGCGGTTTAAAATGCCCGACATTTTGTTTCCCTCAAGCCGATTTAATCATATATTTCACCTGTAGTAACTTGACCGGTAGAATCGGGAGTCGTTCGTGAGCCTCAATCTTGAATTTCCTGATGATTCCAAGACGGAATCATTGAAGGTTCTCTTTATTACTCACAATTATATCCGCTTCAAGGGGGATTTTGCCGGCGTCTTTCTGCATCTTCTGGCGCGCAAACTTCGGGAGCAGGGTCTGGAGGTGATAGTGGTCGCCCCCCACGATGCCTCTTTTGCCGACTCGGAAGTTATTGACGGCATAAGAGTCTTCCGGTTCCGGTACGCCCCCGAACATAAAGAGACTTTTGCTTACCGGGGGGATATGCATCGTCAGTTACTGCGAAACCCGCTGCGAATTTTTCGGCTATTCCGGTTTCTCAATGCCGGTTATAAACTGGCGCGTGAAATAATCGAGAAAGAGAAAATAAAGGTAGTTTCGATCCACTGGGTGGTTCCGAACGGCGTAATCGGATACAGACTGAAAAGGAGATTCAAAGATAGAATTCGGCTGGTGCTGAGCTCTCATGGCACCGATGTCCGCCTGCTGACTCAATATAAGTTCCTCCTGCGTCTATTCCGGCCGGTTATCAGGTCGAGCCGGCGCTGGACAGTGGTTTCAAGTTTCCTTAAAGAGAAAATCTCGGCCCGGGACTTTGAAGCGGCTGGAAAAGTGCAGGTGGTGCCGTTGCCGAACGATGAATCGCTTTTCTATCCTGATGACCGGATTCGACGGGAGCCGTCGCTGGTCGTTGCGGTCTCGCGGCTGACGGTCCAGAAGCGTCTGCCGATTCTCTTCCAGGCAATTAAACTCGCCTCGCGCGACATTTCGGGATTAAAACTTGAAGTCTATGGCACCGGTCCGGAGAAATTCCGGCTGGAGCGGATGATTACCGATATCGGATTAGAGGGGAGAGTCTCTCTGGTAGAGCCGCTGCCGCAACGGGAGTTGCGTCGGGTTTACAATCGCGCCACGGTTGTGGTATTAAACTCCGTGGAGGAAGGATTTGGACTGGCGCTAACAGAGGCGATGCTCTGCCGCACGCCGGTCATCGGCGCCCGCTCCGGCGGGATTCTGGATATCATCGAAGACAGGAAAACCGGCCTGCTGGTGCCGCCCGACAATCCCGAACGGCTTGCCGAAGCGATCAGGCTTTTAATCAAAGATTCTGAATTGCGTACGCGGCTCGCCGAAGAAGGGTATAATTTCGCTCTAAAGAGATTCAGTTCGACGGCTACCGCCCGCCAGTACGCCGAAATCTTCAAGTCGGCTTGAAGTCCCCCCGGTTACTTTGCTCGCGATAATTGTGAATCGACCCGGCTGAGAATCCCTTTTAAATCGGCTGGGAATTGCCCCAGTAGCTGGCCTACTACGAAGCGCTTGAATTTATTCCGATGATTATCTGACGTTCTTCCGGAAAACGCCTTCTCCGCATACCTCCAGACCTTCTCGAAGGCTTCGTCGGTCAATCTCCCATCGCCGCCAGGGAGCTGTCTCTGTCCGTCATATTCGGCAAGGAGAAGATTCTTGACCCGACGAGAGGGCAAGTCGTTTTCAAGGGCGATTCTAAATATCTGGAGAATATTAGCCTCGCCCAGGCGCCAAGGGTCATACCCTTCGCGGCGCAACCCCACTATCAACGCCGTGCAGAGATGCGCCGCCCGGCGCGCCTTACCCGGTATTTCGGCGGCGAGTTGCTCAAATATCCCTACAAAGGGGGAGAGGGAGAGGGCGTTAATCTGCTCCTGATGAAGCCCCATCGTTGCCCAGCGTGCCTGTTTCTCCCAGAGCGGCTCACCGACTTTTTTCCGGTTGGCGCCGACTCGCTCCTCGGTTATTCTGACCGGCGGATGGTCGGTATCGGGATACATCCGGTCGGGACCGGGAAGAATCCGCTCAAAATCGGTGGTGCCGTCTTTCATATCCTGACGAGTCTCGTGAATGACACCCTGCGCCAGCTCCGCTATCCTTATCTTGATTTCATTAACGGCGGTGGCAACATCTGGGGAGGGACCGCATATCAGAACCATATCATCATTTTCTTGCCATTCCAGCGCAGCCCGGCATTCCTGCCATATGCGGTCGGGAATGTCATATTGCTGCTTATGCGAATAGAAGAATAGATTCGGCTTGCTGTCGATGCAGGCAATCACCCGAATCCGCCCCATTAATTCCGAGCCGAAGTCCCAGTTTGGCTGCAGAGGAGTAGTTATATATTCTCTCATTCCGGGAAGACGCAGCCCTACCACCTTCAGAGGCTGGTCGCTTTCCAGACGGCGTCCTATTACATTGTCGCTGCCGCTGAAATCAGCGGTGAGATTTCTCTCCTTGTAAGGTATAGCCGACGGGTCAGGGAACTGGCGATTGAACTTTTCCTGTAGCTCCAGGAGTCCCTTTTGGCGCAGCGCTTCATACGCCGTCAACGCCCGAATATTTCCCACCTTATAGACACCCTTAATTTCGACCCGTTTGCCGCCGGTAACGGAGACATTTACATCCTGACGCACCGTGCCGATGCCGCGGCGCACCAAACCGGTAATCTTCATCGAATTTCCAAGAAGATGGCAGACTTCCTCCGCCTCGACCGGGTTTTTCATATCGGCGCCGGTAATAATCTCCACCAGCGGGGTGGAGAGACGGTCGGTGGCGAAGGTTATGACATGTCCAATATCCGATATCTCCCGGCAGGCTTCCTCCTCCAGATTGACCTGGGTAATAGAAATCTTGCGCCCTTTGTATGGCACCCAGCCATCGACGCCGATTATCATGGTTCGCTGGAAGCCGGTCGGGATGGAGCCATCCAGATACTGCTTCCTGATGACATGAATCTCATCGACTATCTTGCAATTAAAAAGGAGGGCGAGCTGGATAGCATAATCGACCGCCTGCTGATTGACCAGAAAAGGGGGGGTGTCGTCCATCTCGTACGTGCAGGTGCGGTCCCGGTAGAGGCGGTAAATCACCTCTTTCTTGGTCTTGAACTCCATTAACGCCGTGCCGTCATATTCCCCCAGTTCCGAGAGTGTCGGACGCATATGCCGGAGAATTTCGGCGTCATGGCGACGTTTGGTAAGACCGACCGGACAATGACAGAAGAGCTTCCTTTCGGTCGCTACCTGCTGGTGGATTTCCAGCCCGCATTTGAAGCCGAGAGATTCAAAGAGAACCGAGTCGTTTATGTCAACCTTACTGAAGTCCATTTTGCAGGGGAATATATATCAGAACGGCGAAAAATAAAGGGAATTCTGTATCTTTTCGAGACCGGAATCGATTGACAGCGGCGTATCAAAGTCCTTTATTTTTGGAAACCTGAATGAGGAGGGTCTATGAGTTCCATTGAAGCCATTATTGACCGTCAACTGCGGCGCTGGGAACTGGAGCAGAGGAAAAAAGCGGAGGAAGAAAAGGGGGGTAAGCCCGGGGCGATTCGTCCCATTGTCACGGTCAGTCGTCAGCGCGGAAGCCGCGGCGCCTACCTGGCGGAACGTCTTGCCGAAAAACTCGGGTATCAGCTTTTGCACCGCGAAGTAATCGACCATATCTGTAATTCCACCGGTTACCGCCGTCAGATGATCGAATCGCTCGACAACAAAGTCCGCTCGCGAATTGAGCTCTGGTTTGAAGGGGTGTTCAAGGGGCTGTATGTCGATTCCTCCGATTATTTCCGTCATCTCTATAAGGTAATGGTCTCCATCGCGGAACTGGGGGGAGTGGTCGTGGTGGGCCGGGCGGCGAATTTCATTCTCGGTCGCGACCGGGTTTTCAGCATCCGCGTGGTGGCAGCGCTTCCCCGACGGCTGGAAAATCTTATTCAGTATCAGAATCTGACTCGCGAGCAGGCGGAGCGAGATATTCGCGAAACCGACCGCGAGCGGCAGGAGTTCGTGCGCAGTCACTTTCGCCAGGATATCGATTCCCCCGGCGCATACGACCTGGTCATCAACACCACCTATATCGACCTCGAGTCGGCTCTGACTCTGGCGGAAATCGGGATAAAATCCAAATGGCGCGCTCTCGGAATCGCGACGGCGCCGTTTTCGGGATGATGATTTCCGACGGCGCGGCGGTCGCATCGCTGACAGAAAGTCTGCCGCGGGAGACGGAAAAAGCCGATTTCTCCTATGAAAAAACAATCTGGAGCGAGTCGTACATCATGCGGTCAGGTCGATTTTCCCTATGACGGCGACTTCTGCGATTTGAAAATTTTTTTCAAATTTTAAAAGTTTTTTGTTGCTATGAGTTTTAAACATGATTTTAATTTGCCTTCAAGATGATACAATGGAAAATTAGAGATTGATTAAACAGAATGATGTGTGCGATTGTAAATAGCGGCGAATCTAAAACCAACTTCTATACAGTACTTCAACCCCCAACAGTTCTTAAGGAGGACTAAATGCCAACCAAGAAGAAAGCGGCCAAGAAGCCGGCCAAGAAGGCAGCAAAGAAAACTGCCAAGAAGAAATGACGAGCACAATCGTTCATTTTAGTTTCATCAATCTCAAACCTTAAACTTCCGTTGGTACATGGAGGAACAGATGGCTACAAAGAAAGCCAAGAAACCGGCCAAGAAAGCCAAAAAGCCGGCTAAGAAGAGCAAGAAGTAGTCAGAGTGTCAGAGTGGGATCTCTGGACATGACTCAATGGCAGGGATCCCCAATGTTTTAAAGGAGGCACCGAATGCCAATGAAGAAAGCCAAGAAGCCGGCCAAGAAGAAAGCGCCGGCGAAAAAGAAAGCAGCGAAGAAGAAAGCGCCAGCGAAAAAAGCAGCGAAGAAGAAAACCGCCCGCAAACCGAACCCGGCATTTATGAAACCGATGCAGCCGGATGAATATCTCGGCGCCGTGGTGGGTATGAAAGCGATACCGCGTACGGAAATCACCAAGAAGCTCTGGGACTATATCAAGAAGAATAAGCTTCAGGATCCGGTCAACAAGAGAATGATTAACGCGGATGACTCCCTCAAGGCGGTCTTTGGCGGCAAGAAACAGGTCAGCATGTTTGAAATGACCAAGTTGATTGCCAAGCATATGAAATAGACGCTTTCCTGCCATAGAAACGAAGGCCGAAGCTGATTCGGCCTTTTTTTATTGGGGGAGGGTCTCGGCCGTCTTCTTGCCAGTTTTGATTTTGACAGATTCCCTTTTGCTTCGTCATCCGGTTGGATATACTATATT